>DMXI01000547.1 GCA_003483885.1 Microscillaceae bacterium | reverse complement strand
GATCTTGGGGGCTGAGAACACTTGTTTTCACCCTCAAGTTTTTTTTTGCCCTTTACCGAAAAGGATAGAATTGGACTTTATCTAATAAAATAACTTCCCTCCCTATACTGATTGAAGGTTTATCACCACGTGTAAAAAAACAGTGATCAACAATTCACCCAGGCCAATGAAGCCCACCTTTCATAAACAACTATATGGTAATTTTGGAGTATTTCGACTTTGATGAAATCTGTTCTTAAAATTTAACAAAACCTGTCTACACTTTGTCTACGGCCAATATTGGGAGTTATGACTTTGAGTAACGACTTTAGTTTTACAACAGGTAAATACTAATTTTAGAAGAATTATGCATCAACATTCTGAAGCGGCGCAATCCTCTGATGACCAGAGACAGGCTACTGCGCACCAGCAAAAAGCACGCAAGCAATCTCAGACGAATAAGCGAGCGACTATTCAAGCCAAGCACAAACCTATACAGTGTAAAGCCAAGCCTCCTATTCAGGCCAAACAAAAACCTATACAAGCGAAACAAGCCCTTATTCAGCGTTCGACTTCGCCACCAGCACAAACAGGTGCGCCCGAAGGCTCTGCCAAATTCAAAGAAATAGCTACTACCCTGGGCGAACAACATGGGGTAGATACCTCGGCTCTAAAAGCGACCCATAATTCTTCTTTTCCTGGAACGGTGAATGCGGCGGCTACCATTCAAGCCAATAAAATCGACTTTGCCCCAGGAGAAGATACTACACCTAATATGAAACACGAAGTCGCCCACTATATAGACAATGCCAAAAATGGTACCCCACCAGGGGATAGAGTAATAAATGGGCAAAAAGTGGACACTACCAGGGAAAAAGTAGTGGATAAGATGATGAGTAACGACCAAGGCAAGATGAGCACGAGCTTGAGTGCAGGAGAAGCTAACGTTGTACAAAGGATAACTCCTAAACTAACAAATGGGGATATGTCTGGAAATATGAAAGATAGGGTATCTCAAAGAGCAATACAAAATATAGTTCAGGCCCTTGATGTCTTACACAACACAGTCATGAAAATACGTAATATGGATTTGTGGATCATAGGAAATATTTTCAAGGTCAAAAGTGGCCTTCGGAACATATTGACCCAATTGCCTGGCAATGGTAACATTTCGCCTGAGCAATTACAGACTGATTTACTATTACATACAGTGAAGTCCTTGAAAAACAACTTTAGTCAGGAGAAGACCATCGGCGATATTTTAAATCAAGAAGGAGGAGTATTCACCACATTACAACGCGAATTTGAAATCCTTTATGGAAACCTGGATTTAGAGTTTTCAGGAAGAGAGACCTTGTTAAGCGTATCCAATGCCGCTGGAAGCAAATTACAAAGAGGGGATAACCGTAGTTTTGGTCAAATCCCCAACCAGAAACCAGGGATATTTTCTTCAGGTACCGCATACAATTATACCTTTGCAGATGAACCTAACCGAGCTCAAAACCTGAAAGCCCAAATAACTCAGAATATTAAAGGGGATGATGTAAAGCAAGGAAAGATAGGGGCGTGTTATTTATATGCAGCTTTGTCATCATTGGCAGAGTTGAACCCTAACTTTATCAAATCCATGTTTACTACTGTAACCGAAACCCAAGCAACGATTCGACTTTTTACTTCAAAGGGGAAACCTGTTTATATATCAGTAGATAGAACAAAAGTATCAGGATGGAGCACTAAAAAAGATTATCAAATAGAAGACCAGGTCGATACAAGTGAATGGGTCCGTTTAATTATCAAAGCTTATATTGTGGCGGGTTTTACGGGGAAGGAAGGAGAAGAAGTCAGCGATAACGATATTGGAAAACATTTGCAAGGTAAAGGTTTAAAAACAATAGATAATAGTGCTGGTAGTGGTATTGCGATGGGGCATCTTACTGGGCAACAGCAAGATTACACAACGCCAGTTAAAATAGATATGGATAATACTGATATCGATGTAATTAAAGATGCTTTAAAGGCTGGAAAAGCGGTGACATGCTGTTTTATGAATATTTCTAATCTGATTTGGTTGGGTCCAAAGACACTTGATACAAACCATATTTATTCTGTTTTAGGTTACGAAAGTGGAAAATTTCTGATAAGAAACCCTTGGGGGTACCACACACCTACGCAAATAGATGATGGGAGTAGCCTGAATGATAACAATAGCCAGGGGGATATTAAAAATATGAAGTATGATTTGAATACTATAGACGACAACACTGCCGATCAAGGTCGTTTTGTATTGACAGAGAATGAGTTTGAGAAAAATGCTTCTTGGGTAACAATTAATAACTTTTAGTTGCTCTGATGCTGATGTGGGTAATGTTCAATGCTCCTGAAAATAATTAGTTTCTATTGATCGATATATTTTGGTCATTGGGCGGATAAAACTACCGCTTTAGCCAAAACACAAAAACTTAATCGTATAAAACCAGTTCATACAATTGCATAGCTGGTTGAAGGATCTTGGGGGCTGAGAACATTGTTTTCACCCTCAAGTTTTTTTTTGCTTTTTACTGAACAAAGTAATTGCTTTCCCACTTAACAAAAAAACGACAAGCTACTTGTGTAATTTGCCGTTCATTTCTTAGAATACCTTCGGGTACTAGTCAAACAAAGTAGGGGTAGGGTTGGCAGGAGCCGAAGATTGTGGTGGCTGCTGGCCAATCATTTGCAAGAAGTCATCTTCTGAAATCATCGTTACATTCAACTTCTTGGCTTTATCCAATTTAGAAGGTCCCATTTTGTCTCCTGCAATCAAATAATCTAGTTTTTTAGAGATAGAAGACACTACTTTGCCACCATTGGCCTCAATTTTTTGTTTTAACTCTTCTCTGCCAAAATGCTTGAAAGTTCCTGAAACCACAAACGTTTTATTATCCAGCTTATCACTGTCTTTTTGTAGTACTGGAGTATTATCTTCAAACTGTAAACCATGGGCTTGCAAACGCTGAATAATATCTAAATTATCTTGGTCTTTGAAGTGTTCTATCAAACTCTCAGCAATACGATCTCCAATATCTTCTACCGCTACCAACTCCTCCTGACTAGCTTGCTGAATCGCATCCATTGTTTTGAAATGCGTGGCAAGTTTTTGAGCTACAGTTTTACCCACAAAGCGAATCCCCAAGCCATACAAAACCCTGGCAAAGGCAATGCTTTTAGATTGTTTTAAGCCCTCAACAAGGTTTCGCGCCGATTTTTCTCCAAAACGATCCAGAGTAAGCAGCTGCTTCATGGTAAGGTCGTATAAGTCAGCCACATTTTTTACCAATCCTTTTTCGTATAACTGACTGATCGTTTCACCTCCCATACTATCTATATCCATGGCATTGCGTTGGATAAAGTGCTCAATACGTCCTTTAATTTGGGGAGGGCAACCCTTTTCATTTGGACAATAATGGTTTGCTTCGCCGTCTTTGCGAATCAGCTGGGTGTTGCATTCTGGGCAACAGTCAATGAATGCGATGGCTTTGGCATTGGCTACTCGTTTGCTTAAGTCTACACTGGTCACCTTTGGGATAATTTCTCCCCCCTTTTCTACAAACACTGTGTCTCCTTCGTGTAATTGCAAACGGGTTTCAATTTCATCAGCATTGTGCAACGAAGCACGCTTTACGGTGGTACCAGCCAACAATACTGGCTCTAGTTCGGCAACTGGAGTAACCGATCCAGTACGACCCACTTGGTAAGTAATAGAATTGAGACGAGTAGAAGCCGCTTCAGCTTTATATTTGTAAGCAATGGCCCAACGAGGACTTTTAGAAGTGAAACCTAACTGCTCTTGTAAGTCAATATCGTTTACTTTGATTACCGCTCCGTCAGTTTCCACTGGGAGTTTTTTACGCTCGTTTTCCCAATAATTTACATATTCCATGACCTCATCTATCCCCGTACATTTTTTGTAAGTAGGCGATACATTAAAGCCCCATCGCTCAATAGCTTTGATTGCTTCTTCGTGGGTTTTGAAAGGAAGATTATTGCCCAGTAAGAAGTATAAATAGGCATCTAGTTTTCGCTTGGCTACCTCAGCTGAATCTTGAAGTTTCATTGTGCCTGAGGTAGTATTGCGAGGATTGGCATATGTATCTTTGCCTTCTTTGGCGCGTTGAGCGTTGAGCTCTTCAAATACCTTATTAGGCATAAATACTTCTCCTCTTACTTCAAAATCTGCCGGAAAATCATCTCCTTGCGCAGCCAATGGTATGGTTTTGATAGTTTTGGCATTGGCGGTTACATCATCGCCTTGCACCCCATCGCCTCGGGTAGCCGCAGTTACAAGTTTGCCATTTTCATAAGTAAGACTGATAGAGACTCCATCAAATTTCATTTCACAGATGTATTCTATTTCTTTGTCGTCCCCTAATAGTTTTTTGAGGCGTTTGTCAAAATCAAGCAATTCATCTTTAGAGTAGGTATTGCCCAAAGAGAGCATACGGTAACGGTGTTTTACGGTAGGAAAATCCTTCGTAATAGTTCCTCCTACTCGCTGGCTGGGAGAGTTGTCTTGTTTGAATTGAGGGAACTTTTCTTCCAGTTCTATCAATTCTTCCAGTAGCTTATCAAAGTCATAATCAGATATTACCGATGTATGTTTTTGATAATACATATAATTATAATGATGTAGGTCTTTCGACAGTTTCTCTATGCGCTCTTGAGCCTCTTGATTAGTCATTTACGTAGAAAATTGAATGGTCAATAATTCAGTAAAAATACAGATTATAATCATAAAATAGCCGTTTAAGAAGCGAAAAATTATGAGAATTAAGTTTTAATTTTTACAATCTTCAACCCACTATTATTCGTTATTAATCAAACAACCTTACACACAATGGTAATTGTTGTGAATGGATTGTTCTTCAGCCAAACAAAATTTAAATTTGTGATTAAACATTAAGTAATGGTATTATACATAGTGAAGAAAAATATATTCACCCTATGCATTATTTTTCCAATCCTTCTCAATTACGCTAATTCCTGGGGGCAAACTACCTCGATAGATACCAACGCCCAACAATATACTCTCCAGGCTGATAACTTTGCCGATGAGCTCCAGGCCGATAGTGCGATTATGTATTATCAAAAAGCAGCTCAAGTATATCAAAACCTCACACAGCAAAAGAAATATTATCAAACCCAACTTAAGATTGCTCAGCAATACCTTTTTCTTAAAAATTATACGCAGGCTCGACGTTTACTTTGGCGGCATTTAAGCGGAGTAGAACATTTATTTTTACCTGAAATAGAAGGCTTGTATTACCATACCTTGGGAGAGATTGCATATGCAGAAAAACGCTATAAACCAGCATTGAAACTGGCCAAAAGGGCGCAAAAATACTATAGCCAACTTACGCCGCAAAAAATAGGTACTCGACGGTTGATCGCTGAATGTAAATCCAGACAGGCCTATTTTGAGGAGGCACTTCAAGTAATTGATGAATGTTTTATTCAGCTAAATAAATTACCAAAAAGTCAACAAGCTACCGAAATAAAGATCAAAGTCTTATTGGCACAAAGCCGAACTTATACTTTTCATTATGCCTTTGACAAATCACTGGAGGTTTGTTACGAGGCCGAACAATTGTTAAAGACATTTCCTTCCAGCCTAAGACTCTTAAATTACTTGTTAAATATTTATAACATTCGGTTGATTGTCTATAAAAATCAACGAAAATATCAACAAGCAAAAAATCAATACCACAAAAGCATTTCATTGTCAAAGCAAATTTATGGTATAGGTAGTGAACAAATTGCTTTTAATCATAAACTGATGGGGACCGTTTTTATAGCTGAAAAAGAGTTCACAAAAAAAACACACTTATTAGATTCAGCCCTGCATTACTTAGACTTGAGTATTCGCTTATATAAAAAACAAAAACAATTGAATAAATATGAGTTAGGGATCACTTATGCAAGTATTGGTAGAACTTATAGTTTAAAAGCACAATACAAATTGGCTGCGAAGTTTTTTGAACAATCTTTTGACCTGCTGAAAGATATATACGGTGAAACTAATCCCAGTTTAGTACCTCTTTATTCGGACTGGTTCAGTGTTCATTTCTCTCTAAAGCAGCATGACCAGGAATTGGAAGTCTTACAAAAAGCATTGGTTGCAAACTCTCACAATCATCGCAACTTGGATATATATACTAACCCCAAAATAAATGATTATTATAACATCATTTACCAATTGGGAAGTTTGGTCAACAAAGCGCAGGCTTTTGCAAATAGAGAGAAAGACATTTATGACTTGAAACAGTCATTGAGGCATTTTTTAATAACGGATAGGTTAATTAAATACCATAATCGTAGTGCGTTTCGGAAGAATGATCGTTTGTTGGTGGCACGCAACATAAATATGCTAAACTCAGGTAATCATGGAAAGAATCCGGTATTTGTTTGTAATAAGCTATTTAACCAGACTAAACAAAAGGCCTATCTGGATACTGCTTTTTATTTTATCGAACGAGGGAATGCGAGTTTATTAATGAGTACTTTGGCAGAATCTAATGCCAAGAAATTTTCTAATATTTCTCCAAAACTATTGGCTCAAGAGTCATCTTTGAGAAAAAACGTTGCAAAATACCGAAGCTTGGCAATAGCAAAAAAAGATCAGGGTGCACGTGATTCTCTTATCAAATTCAATAAGTTGTATGAAAAGCTAATTCAACAATTAGAACAAAAATATCCTAAGTATGCTCAATTGAAGTTTGACATTAAGCAAACCGATATTGATCAGATACAGTTTTATTTGACAAATGGTGAAGCTTTGCTAGCCTACTCTTTTGCCCGTAAAGGGAATAATCACGTGTTGCTCATTACCAAAAAACAAACACAGTTGCTTCACCTCCCATTTGCTGGGCATATCAATGATTGTACTACCCCTTATTACAATGAACTACAATCTGAAGCGCGTTTACAACCTTTTGCCAACGCGAGTCATCGTTTGTACCAAGCGCTGTTTCAACCCTTGGAAAAGTATCTTAAAGGCGTTGAAAAAATAATCGTAATAGCCCCTTCATTAGAAAGTACTCCCTTTGAAGCACTAGTGACTAACCTCCCTAAAAAGATATTAGGAAATGATTTCGCCCAATTAGATTATCTCGCCAATCGTTTCCAAATCAGTTATCACTATTCAGCTACTTTATGGTATCAATCTCAATTAGAAAGCCCAATCAAAAATCAGAACCTGAATTTAGTTGCTTTTGCTCCATTTAGTGGAGGCAAAGGGATTACTTATAGTACTACTCGAGGTTCAGGCTTAAATCTCCCCGAAAGTAAAGTAGAGGTGTCTTCTATATTTAATTTTTGCCGAGAAAATGGCTTGAGTGCGGAAGTGAATCTGTCTAATACAGCTACTAAGGAGCGATTTGTACAAATTGCCAAAAATGCTCGTATCATTCATATAGCCAGTCATAGTGAAGCGAACCGAAAAAACGCTGACTTAGCCAAAATTCGTTTTGCGGGCTGTGGTACTAGTCAAGACCTGTCAGGCTGTCTATTGGCCAGTGAAATATATAATTTAGAACTCAATGCCGACTTATTAGTGCTCAGTAGTTGTGAATCGGGGGTGGGTAAATTAGTGAAGGGAGAAGGAGTGTTTTCGTTGGCACGTAGTTTCTTATATGCTGGAGCGCATAACATTGTATTTTCATTATGGGAGATAGACGATGCCTATACCCGTGAGCTTATGATAGCTTTCTATGGACAGTTTCTGGGTAAAAGAAAGGTAAGTTATTCAAAAGCTTTGCAATTGGCGCAACAGAAGTTAAGAATGCGAGGCATACACCCTAAACACTGGGCTGGTATTGTAATGATTGGGAAGTAATGACACTCAATATATTTGTCTATATAAATAAAAGCAAGAGGTTATTAGCTTAAAGAAATTATGATTGACGAAGTCAAAAAACTTATATTCACCCTATGTGTTATTTTTCTTACCCATCTTCTTAATTATGTTAATTCCTGGGGACAAACTCCCTCAGTGGATACCAGCGCTCAACAATACACTTTCCAAGCTGCTGACTTTGCCGATAAGCTAATGGCTGATAATGCAATTGTACATTATTACAAAGCTGCAAGCATTTATAAAGCTCAAAAGAAAACAAGGTTTTATTATTTGACTCAAGTCAGGATTGCTCAACAGCTCATTTATCTAAAGAAATATGCGCAAGCAAAAAGGTTGTTGAAGCAGCATTTAGTTGTGATCACCCCATTATTAATGCCTGAGATAGAGGGCTTATACTATCATACTTTAGGAGAAATTGCTTATGCTAAAAAGCGTTATGAAGAAGCCTTAAGGTTGGCCAAACAAGCGCAGAAATACTATAGCAAACTCACGTTACAACAAGTAGATAACCAACGGCTGATTGCTGATTGTAAGTCCCGACTGGCTTTTTTTGAAGAGTCACTTCAGATGAGTAATCATTGCCTGACTCAATTAGCTGAACTGCCCCAAAATCAAGAAGCCAGTGAAATAAAAGTGAAGATATTAATATCGCAAAGCCGAACACACGCTTTTCGCCGAGCTTTTGATCAATCACTAGAAGTTTGTTACGAAATTGACCAACTTTTAAAAAAACTACCCTCCAATCCTAGATTATTGGTTTACTTGTCAAATAGTTACACCATTCAGGCAATTATCTATAAAAATCAGCAAAGATATACATTGGCAAAGCATCAATATCTAAAAAACGCCCGTTTGTTAAAACAAATTTATGCCATTGATAGTGAGCAGGTAGCATTACATTACAAGCTAATAGGAAAGATGTTTTTAAGTCAATGGCATGTACAAAAGCAAGCCGATTTACTAGATTCTGCAAAGCATTATTTTGAACTGAGCGTTGGTTTATACAAAAAGCAACCGCAAATAAACAAATATGAACTAGGGATAGCTCAGGCAAGCATTGGAAGAGTGTATGTACTAAAAAAACAATACGAATCGGCAGTAAAGATTTTCAAACAATCTTTTGATTTGCTAAAGGACAAATATGACGAGGCGAGTCCTGGTTTGGTACCTTTTTACGCAGATTGGTTGAGCGTATATGTTTCCCTAAAGCAGTATGATCAGGAATTGAAAATATTGCAAAAGCTATTGATTGCAAACTCTCACTACCACCGAAACCCTGATATTTATACGAATCCAAGAATTGATGATTACTATAATATGATGCTTACTATAGGGGCTTTGGTTAATAAAGGTCAAGCTTTTGCAAATAGAGATAAAGGTATTACCGATTTGCAACAATCGTTGCGTCATTTTTTGCTTGCCGATCGCATAATAAAGTATAACTATCGCAACGTATCTCGTGATAATGATCGGTTGTTAGTTGCTCGCAGTGTAAATTTGTTAAATTCAGGTAATCATGGAAAAAATCCGGTACTTGTTTGTGATAGGTTGTATAATCAAACCAGGCAACAGGCTTATCTGGATACTGCTTTTTACTTTATAGAACGAAGCAATGCCAGTTATTTGATGAGTACTTTGGCCGAGTCTAATGCTAAGAAATTTTCTAATATTTCTCCAAAACTATTAGCTCAAGAGGCATTTTTGAGAAAGCATATTGCTAAACACCAAAGTATGATAGCAACCAAAAAAAGTCAAAGTACCCGTGATTCTCTTATCAAATTCAATAAATTGTATGAAAGGTTTATTCAACAATTAGAACAAAAATATCCTAGATATGCTCAATTGAAATTTGATACCAAACAGGCTACTATTGCACAGATACAATTGCACTTGAAACGCAATGAGGCTTTGTTAGCCTACTCTTTTGCTCGTAATGGGAATAACCACGTATTACTTATTGCGAGACAGCAAACTCACTTAATTCACCTTCCGTTCTCAGGACAAATCAATGATTATACTACCCCTTATTACAATGAACTACAATCTGAGGCACGCCTACAACCTTTTGCCAACGCGAGTCATCGTTTGTACCAAGCGTTGTTTCAACCCTTGGAAAAGTACCTTAAAGATGTCAAAAAATTAATTGTAATAGCTCCTTCGTTAGAAAGTACACCTTTTGAAGCACTAGTAACCAAGCTACCACCAAAGTTATTGAGTGATGACTTTACTAAATTAGATTATTTAACCAACCATTTTCAAATCAGTTATCATTATTCAACCACCTTATGGTATCATTCTCAATTAGAAAATTCAACCAAAAATCAAAACCTAAATTTAATTGCTTTTGCTCCTTTTAGTGGAGGTAAAGGGGGTACTTATAGTACTACTCGCGGATCAGGATTAAACCTCCCTGAAAGCAAGGTAGAAGTATCTTCTATATTTAATTTTTGTCGCGAAAATGGATTGAGTGCAGAAGTGAATCTGTCTAATACAGCTACCAAAGAGCGCTTTGTACAAATTGCCAAGGGTGCTAGTATCATTCATATTGCGAGTCATAGTGAGGCCAATCGTAGGAATTCTGGACTGGCTAAAATTCGTTTTGCGGGCTGTGGTACCAGCCAAGATCTATCAGGCTGCCTATTGGCCAGTGAAATATATAATCTAGAACTCAATGCTGACTTATTGGTGCTTAGTAGCTGTGAATCAGGGGTGGGTAAATTAGTCAAAGGAGAAGGCGTGTTTTCGTTAGCTCGTAGTTTTTTGTATGCTGGAGCGCGTAACATTGTGTTTTCATTATGGGAGATAGACGACGTCTATACCCGTGAATTGATGGTAGCTTTTTATGGATATTTTTTAGGTAAAAACAAGGCTAGTTATTCAAAAGCCTTACAGCTGGCGCAACAAAAGTTAAGAAAGCAAGGAGTACATCCTAAACATTGGGCGGGTATTGTAATGATTGGGAAATAGAAAGAAGAGAGGGTACTACCTACTTCACAATCTCTATTCCAGGTAACTGGGATTCTAACTGGCTTAAGGTTTTTTGGTGAAAGTAAGGAGTGCCCATTAAACGAATTTGTTTGAGGTGGGGGAGTTGCTTTATTTCTACAGGCAATCGCTTTACTTGTGTAAAAGATACATCTAATACTTCTAAAGATTGTAATGTACGGATTTGACCCGATACTTGAGATAAATCTCGATTGCCCATCAATGATAAATGTTGTAAATAAGGTAGCTGAAACATAGCCCGAGGCAAGGTCTTTAGACCAGGTAAATTCATATACAATAAACGTAGTTTACGCAAGCGATACCAACCCGAATGTGGCACTGTAAATAGTTCAATAGGGGCGTAACTGTGTATCTCTAATACCTCTAGGTTTTTTAACTTAGTGAGAGAGTTAGGCAGTTCCTTGAGACGCTTCATATGCAGCATTTGTAGCGTTTTTAGATGAGTTAAATCTCCTACCAGATCAGGAAGCTTTTCAAAGTGGGTATAACTTATCAATAA
This sequence comes from Microscillaceae bacterium, assembly GCA_003483885.1. Classification (GTDB taxonomy): domain Bacteria; phylum Bacteroidota; class Bacteroidia; order Cytophagales; family Microscillaceae; genus Microscilla. The sequence continues at coordinate 2,170 of DMXI01000547.1, read as the reverse complement.
ATCGGTAAGGCATGGCAATTTGGTAAGTGCCTGAGGTAGGGTGGTTAATGGGTTGCCCCCACAAATAGCCGAACCCAATACCAAAACCTTTAATTGTTGTAATCGGGCAATAGCGGCTGGAACCTCTTTGATTTGATTGCAGCTTATGTTCAAGGTTTGCAGATTTTTGCATTGCCATATTACCTCGGGTATTTTGTCAAGCTTACAGTTGACCAGTTCTAGGTGATGCAATTGTGATAAACTCGCCATGCTTTTGGGTAAACTTTTCAATGGCCAGGAATGAATAATGAGGGTATGGAGCTGGGATAATTTTCGGAAATGTTTTTCTTTCAAAGAGATACCAAGACTATCTTCTCCGTTAAGTACCAATACCTTTGTTTGCGCCTTATTTTTTAACGCACTTTCTAAATTGTAAAATACTGTATCTGTTTGAGAGTGAGTTACTTGAGGGATACAAAATAACCCGTAAAACCAAATAATCCAATAGGTGCCTGAAAATGCCAAAGTTCGCATAGATTGAAAATGCCTTGATTGAAAACTTTTTTAGATTCTCTGCACAAACTTCTTGCAAGATATTACGCTTCTATTTTTTATTTGATGATAAACTTTCACTTTCTAACACTTCCCTCAAAAGCTGTTCAACTTTGGGTAATATTTCACCACTTTTTCCTCGCAATACAAACCCGTTTGAAGCATCTGCTACCTCAGCCGTAAAGTCGTTATCTTCTATATTAACATCTACTACACTACTTCCTTTAAACTGAGCGGTAGACATAATATGATTAGGAAGATTGGTAGCGCCAGAAGTACCCACAATAAAGAGAATACCTGTATTCAAGGCAATATCTATGGCACTCTCCATTTTGTATAATCGTTCGTCGTAGTATTCGTCAAACATCAACACATTATGGCGGGTAATGCTACCACAGTGGGGGCATTTCAAAGCTTCCCAATGTTTTTCAATCATTGTAGCGTCATAAGGAGCTTGCCCTACATCAATCGGAAAAGGATATATTTCACCGCTACATTCTTCGCTACATCGTACGGTCTCCAGATTTCCATGAATTTCATAGGTTCGTTCTGTGGTATTGCCCGCTTTGTGGTGCAAGCGGTCTACATTCTGAGTAATAAGCCTAAAACGATCTTGTATGAGGTGCTCTATATTGGCCAAAGCCATATGTCCTGTGTTTGGCTGTGTATCCCGAAAAGTAGTTTTTCGGTATAACACAAACTTCCATACTTCTGCTGGATTGTCTTTGAAAAATCTAAGTGTACCAAATTCCTGAGGCTTATAATTCCGACTACCTTCTACCCAAATACCATCCGATCCTCGATAGGTGGGCACCCCGCTTTCGGCTGATACCCCAGCACCAGTCAAAAAAGTAATAAACTTCCCTTGTGATAAAGTTTGGGCTAACAAGGGTTTGATCTTTTCCAGTATTTGTTCCATGTTGATCAATTATCTTAACTTTGTTTTCATATTAAATTAATTTTCCAGAAATACAAAGGTTGGTTTTTTGTATAAATTACCTGTTAAATGTTTCTGAGAAATAAGCTATCAAAGAAGATAGTTTAAAATTATTGTGTAAAGCTAGAATAAAATTATTTTAAAATATAAATAAAACTTACACTTTTCATGTTGATACGAATCGTAAGAATGACCTTTCAAGAAGACAAAGTGCAGACTTTTTTAGACAACTTCGAACAGATCAAACACAAGATTAGAGGCTTTGAAGGTTGCGAACATTTAGAGCTTTGGCGAGATGCTCATGACCCAAATGTATACGTGACTCATAGTCATTGGCAGTCAGAAGAACACCTCGAAACTTATCGACATTCTGCACTTTTTAAAGAAGTTTGGGCCTATACCAAACCACTTTTTTCGGCCAAAACAGTCGCTTTTTCGGTACTGAGGGTAGAAAATGTATAAATTTTGGCTTTTTTTTGAAAAAACTTTCGAGTTTACTTGTTTGTAGAATTTCTTTTTTACTACCTTTGCATCGCACTTGACAAAAAGCCCAGGTGGCGGAATTGGTAGACGCGTTGGTCTCAAACACCAATGGTAGCAATACCGTGCCGGTTCGACTCCGGCCCTGGGTATTTTTTTTAAATGCAAAGTTGGGCATACTTTTCAAAAATGCTACGTTTTCTTACATGTTGGTTGTACTTT
>DMXI01000548.1 GCA_003483885.1 Microscillaceae bacterium | reverse complement strand
ATCGTAAGAAAAACCGACGGGTGGCCTTTAAAATCAGGTACCCTGACTAAGGTCGCCTCAGACTGTGTCTTCACAGTCTGATCGGGACCCTAACTATCGGTTCATTTCTTAGGGGCGGTCTCATAATTTGCTGCCAAAGGATTTTCTTTAAGAAAAAAGCTTTTTAGACCTGACATGTTTTAAAAACATGTCAGGTCTGGAGCTAAAATATTATTTGGTTTAGAGAATATTATGAGACACTCTTTCTCTTAGATTTTCTTTTTTGACTTTTAAAATATCGCTAACTTTTGTAATGGAAATAATACCGACGCTTTCATTACAATTTTCAACAAATGACGACCATGCAACACATCAAATACTTCGGTTGGTTCGCAATACTCTTGATGGGGCTTCAGAGCACGCACGCCCAGTTTAAAGAGGTAAAAACGAACATTGTAAATCTAAAATATAGCTCAGTGGCCTGGGGTGACCAGGACAATGATGGTGACCTAGATATTTTTATCATGGGGTGGGATGGTAAAGCCCGCAAAACCCTCATTTATAGTAATGAGAATGGACAGTTTGAAGACATTGAAGCCGGTTTACCTGGGGTAAATAGTGTGGCTTCTAACAACTTGGCCTGGGCCGATCTGGACAACGACAATGACCTTGATTTGGTAGTAACGGGGCAAGATGGTTCAGAAAGAATTGCTAAAATGTTTAGTAATGAAGGCAGTGGCTACTTTAAAGAAATGCCTCAAAGCCTGGGAGGGGTATATGCCAGTACAGTAGTTTGGGGTGACTATGACAACGACGGTGATCTGGACTTGCTCATGGCTGGTCATATGAAAAATCAAAAACGTGAAACCCTGGTATTTAGAAATGACAACGGCAAACTGGTACGCATTGATGCCAAGTTGCAGGGGATATCGAGAGGGACCGCGGCGTGGGGAGACTACGACAACGATGGCGACTTGGATATTCTGGTTTCGGGGCGTTACCATCCTAATAAAAAGTTGTCTAAATGCATTATTTATCAAAACAACAATGGGGTTTTTACAGATATCAAGGCCAACCTGACTGGAATTTCACGGGGATCCTCAGCCTGGGGCGACTACGATAACGATGGCGACCTGGATTTGCTCATGAGTGGACTTGCGAACAATGGTAAACGCATTACCAAACTTTATAAAAACAACAATGGACGTTTTGTAGATACGCGCGCCAACCTAATACAGGTATCGAGAAGCTCATTGGCCTGGGGAGATTATGACAATGACGGTGATTTGGATATTCTCATTATGGGTTTTGATAACGCAGGAGAAAGGGTTACCAAATTGTACCAAAACAACAATGGGAGTTTTAAGGATGTCAAAGCCAAATTAATGGGTTTGTGTGCTGGTTCGGTAGCCTGGGGTGATTATGACAATGATGGTGACTTGGATATTTTGATTTCTGGGGAGGATAATGATTTTAACCAACACACCAAAATTTATCAAAACACGCTGAATAATGGCCAAACGGTGAAGATTCATCCTCCAGCCAACCTACAAGCTGATGTAAAGGGCAAAAATGTATTGCTCAAATGGGAAAAAATCAAAGACCTCAAAGGGATTACTTACAATATTCGCATTGGTACAGCTCCTGGTAAAAACGATCGCCTTTCGCCAATGGCTGATGCTCAAAGCGGGCGCCGATTGGTAGCCGATGAGGGCAATGCGCACCACCACGACAATTGGTTGATTAAGAATTTACCTCCAGGTAAGTATTACTGGAGTGTACAAACGATCAACGGAGCCTTTAAAAGCTCTAAGTTTTCAGAAGAAAAGACTTTTACAGTGAATTAAAGTATTACCTGACCATTTTTATTAAAAATCTCTCGCTCAATACTATAAAGATTGAGCGAGTTTTTTTTGTTTCACGCGTGCTGTTCGACGAATACTCAATTATTAACGCCCTTCACTACTTTCGTATTCGGTGGGAGTCACTCCAAATTGCTTTTTGAAACAGCGGTTGAAATATGAAATATCATTGAAACCCGACTGGAAGGCAATTTCTTCCATTTTCCCAATCTTTTTCTTAATCAATGTAGCAGCCTTCTTCAACTTGATGGTTCGAATAAATTCAGTAGTAGACATCTTGGCAATCGCTTTCAGTTTTCTAAACAAGCTTGCCTGGCTCATCCCAATTTCTTTGCAAAAATAGGCCACATCAAACTGAGGATTGTTGATGTTTTGTTCAACAATATCGACCGCTCTTTTTAGAAACTCCTCCTCCATAGAGGCCGCCCCATCCGATGATGCCTCTATAGAAATGTCTGGCATTGCGATTTTTTTCGAGTACAAATCACGCAACTGATCTCGACGGGTGAGTATATTTCTAACCCTTAGTTTGAGTTCTTTGGGGCTAAAGGGTTTGGTGAGGTAGTCGTCGCTCCCCATTTCCAGTCCGTTTATTTTATTGTCAAACGATGCCTTGGCAGTGAGCATAATGACTGGAATATGACTCGTAACAGTTTGCGCTCGCACTTGTTTCAATAGTTCAAAACCATCTACCTTGGGCATCATAACATCGCTAATGATTAAATCTGGCATATGCTGCTGGCTTTGGTCTATGCCCTCCCTCCCATCTTTGGCTTCAATGATTTTATAGTCATTACATAACTCTTGACAAATGAACTGTCGTAATTCAGGATTGTCTTCTACTACCAAAACGGTATGCTCGGGTATGGTGGCCAGGGGCTTAGTAGTTACGGCTTCTGTTTGAGAGGCTTCATTACTCCGTATTGCAACTGCTGGCCTATGGTTTTCCATTGGCTTTGGTAAGGCTTTAATCAAAGGCAGGTGCGCCACAAAGGAGGTTCCCTGATTCATTTTACTCTTTACCTCGATGGTCCCCCGATGTAGCTCTATCAATTCTTTAACCAATGATAACCCAATGCCGGTTCCTTCAAATTCTCGGGTTTGAGAACTATCTACCTGATAAAACCGCTCAAAAATATAGGGTAATTGCTTAGAAGGTATGCCCAGCCCGGTATCACTCACTATGATTTGCACCCCGTTGTCCTGTTCCGAGCATTGCAACGTTATTTTTCCCTGTGGGGGGGTAAATTTAAAGGCATTGGAAAGCAAGTTGAAAAGTATTTTCTCAATTTTGTCCTGATCAAACTCATAAAATGCCTCATTGGGCAGGCTTACCAGTTCCACCTCAATTTGTTTTTGCTGGGCCAACGGCTCAAAAGATTGCAAAGCTTGTAATAAAAAAGCATTGAGATCGCCTACCTCTGGTTTCAAGGTCATTTTGCCAACCTCTAGTTTAGAGAAATCCATGAGCTGGTTGATAAGCTTCATCAACCTTGTGGTATTGGCCAAAATGTATTGGGTATATGTTTTGGATTTTTCATTGGGCGCACTTTCCATCAAGTTTTCGGCTGGACCCAAAATCATCGCCAGTGGGGTCTTCAATTCATGAGAAATGTTAGAGAAAAACCGAGACTTGAGTCCGTCCATCTCCTTGAGTTTTTCGGCTTGCGAAGCAATTTCCTCCTTTTGCTGCTCTAGCTCTCGGGTACGTTTGGCTACCACTTTTTCAAGACGCAGGTTTTCTTTTTCCAGTTTCTTAGAGCGCCACTTCACGATTGCATACACCAGCATCACGATTGCCAATATATAACTCACAAAAGCCCACCAAGTTCTCCAAAGAGGGGGCGAAACTTCAAAACTTATTTTTTGGATTTCTGACCAGCGGCTATCAAATTTTTTAGCGCGCAACTCTAAAGTATAATTACCAGCCGAGAATTGATTGTATTGCAAAAAATTGAGTGAGGTTTCTTGCCACTTCCCCCCATTGAGACGATACTGATAACGTACTCCTTTAGGGTATATAAACGTAAGCACCCGAAGATTTACAGTAAGTCCTTCGTGGTATTTTAAGCGTAATGTCTTGGTATAATCTTGTGGAGTGTTGTTCACCAATACTTGCTCGAGGTACAATTTAGGAGGTTTTATCAGCTTGATGCGTTTGCGTATATCCAACATCGATATGCCCTTACTTGTACCAACCCAAAGCCTTTTTTGATTGTCTAAATACAAACAACTCACATCGGGAGATGCCAGGCCAGTTTTGTGATTAAAGTTGGTAAACCCTTCCCCATCAAAATAAGATAAGCCCTTGGAGGTACCAATCCAAACACTGCCATGGTGATCTACCAACAAACTGGTACAATTGTTAGAAATAAGTCCATCTTCGGTGCTCAATTTGGTAATATACTCATTTTGCCATACGCAAACCCCTTCTTTAGTACCGATCCATAATTCGCCATTTTTTCCTTTGGCCACTCTATTTACAAAATTGCTGGGAAGACCATTTGCGACCTTCACCGAATCAACCATACGTAATACAGGCTTGCCTTCATCCAGGCTTTCTTCAAATGCAAATAATCCTTTGTTGGTAGCAAGCCAATGTTTGTTTTCATGTTCAAAAATTTGATGTATCAGTACGTTTTTAGGCAACCTATAATCTCTTCGTTTGGACAGGTCACTCAACTTGTCAAAAGGAAATACGTGGAGCCTAAAATCCAAAAAAAACCATAGGTTATTATTACTATCCAGGTATTGCTTACTTGCCAGCCCCTCAATGTCCAATTTAGTAAGAACAGTGTTATCAAGTTTAAAAAGATGACTTTGCGCTGGTTGGTATTGATGAACATTTACGAGTAAGCCCTCCGTACTACTATACGAAATATCGGTCACCTCATTACTGGTCTTTTCATTGGGTAAAGAAACTCTCTCAAACTGATTATCTTTCAGCACAAATAGTCCACTAATTGTTCCTGCATATAAATTCCCTTGTGTATCCTGGCCAAGGTGTTTTACAAAGTTGGTGGACAGTCCGCGCGTATAATCATAGTTGGTAAAAGGCGATGAGGTAATGCAATACAATCCATCGCCACTGGTGGTAAACCACACATTTCCTTCTTGATCTATTTCTATATCGCTGGGTAAAACTTTAATATCGTATTGCTTCTGCAAATCAATCAGTTGCTGGGTGTGAATGTCATAATAAAAGAAACCTCGTCTGTTCAGGTCTTTCGAGCTAGTCAAAAAATATAACTTGCCAGCACGTGTTGCTTTAAGATTATAAATATCGCTATCAGGTAGGTTTTCGGTAAACACCTGTTGCTTACCTTGGGCATCAATCTTAATTATTTTCCCTTTTCCACCCAGCCAATAGTTTTGAGCGATGTCTTGAGTAATATCATAAATGGTATCTTTACCTATAATTTCAGGAAAAAATTGCACAAACGAGTTGTTTCCCTGGTATTTCCAAACCCCTGAAAGCCCTCCAAATACCAGCATTGTACCAGCCTTGGTCAAATAACTGCTTTGAATTGTCAATAAGCGAGCATAGTTGGCAGTATCGGCCACTGAATGGTACGCAATACCTGAACCTTTTAACAATGCAAGTTGCTTATTTCTTTGATCTTCTAATAAGACCCACTTTCCTTGTTGTTTGGTATAGAGATAGGTCTCAAACCTTTTATCGGATAGTACCAGACGTTCTTTTTGAGCGTAAATCCGGGAAACTCTAAATAGTGGATTTTGCATCACAGGCGTATAGATCGAATCATTTTTGTAATAATTCAATCCACCTTTCCAACTTCCTATCCAAAGAACGCCATCTTCGTCTTCTGAGATATCTATGGGGTAATTGCTTAGCAAGCCATCGGTACTGCGGTATACTTTGAAATGGCTCCCGTCGAAACGCACCAATCCATCATCGGTACAAATCCACAAAAAACCCTTGCTATCTTGCATCAGGTCGTATCCTATGTTATGAGGCAAGCCATCGTCGGTTGTGTAATGTTTAAGGTTGTAGAAATTTTGAGCCTGAAGAGGATACATCATCCAAAGCAAGCCTATGAGCCACAGGCAAAAAAAGGAGTACTTATAGTTCATGTATAATGGGTAGCAGGTATAGTCTAAATAGCTTTATATCAGTAAATTCTCAAATCTTAGGTATACCCCTTAGTGGGTATACATTATGTTATTATAAGGATGCAGGAAATAATAATGTCCCCCTTTTTAAGTCTGATGATTCGAAAGCGAATGCAATGTATGAAGAGAAGAAGGTTGATTTTGAAGTTTAGTAATAAATTCTACAAAAAAGGGATGTTGAATAGGCATATTGCTTAGATGTTTTTTCCTGATAAATACTTTTGCCTCCATCGTTTCTTTTCAAAAGATGAATACCAAAAGGGATGTGTTGGTAGCAGGGAGTGGCTGATGGTAAAATAACATTTATAGTGCAGTAACCTGGTTTTTAATACCTAAAAGTCTCCCCAGTTTATGAGTCTTACCACAGGCAGACCCTACAAAAGACAACCTATAGCCAGAAGCTGTTGCACCAATGAATAGGTAAGTTACCCAAAAGTGGTAAAGTAACTTTTGGTCTCCTTTTCAGTAAGGCTACACGGGAGTTATTAAAGGTTAAGTAATTACACTAATATTGTTACGCAATATTTACGATCAAAGTAACACATTTGATGTGAAAATAGTAATTCTTTTGACTGTATTCTAAGCGAGGGGGTATTTGGAGAGGAAAAATAATCAAAGCTGGGGCAATTCTCTACCTATTTGTAAGAGAAAGACCTCAGCTTTGATCGCTGCAATGAAAAGTATTTCTAGAAACTATAGCTATAATTCAACGTACCCGTAAACTCAGAAAAAGCACTGGTTTGTTCGGTTTGGGTTTCCTGATTGAGGTAGATCGCATTGAACGAAAAACGGTGCTTTTGCATCACAGTATAGCCTATGCCCAGCCTTCCGTTCATCACCTGATTGGTTTGGGCACCATTGGTAAAGGCTTGATTGAATGAAGCCGAAACTACCAGGGTAAGCTGCCGCTTAAACAAGCTCTTATTAAGGGTGAGGGTGGGACCCAACATTCGAGTATCCAGGCTTTCGGCGATGTTTTGGTTGTAGTTGAAAGCCAGCGAGGCACTCATCTCCAACTTTGTCCAGGCAATGTTATAAGCCGAAGTCAATTGATAAAAAGTGGTGCCTGGTAATGTGGTTCCTCCCTGTTCGTTGTCGGCTTGCTGATACGCCACATTTACATTCAGGGCTTGTTGTTGCTGAGCAGTGGCCACCAAATTAAAATTCGCATTCAGGTTCGCATTTTGAGCAATTTGGGTTAGGTTGAGCGAATCACCCAAGTTGTCAAAAGCAGTGAGTTGATTGATTTGCTCAAACTGGGAACGTACCTGAGTCAAGCTTTGAAAATTAGAATAGGACAGGTTGACATTGACCGCAGGACTGGGCACTACATTGACATTGACCGCCGCACTTACTCTTCGCAAAGTAGCCAATTGGTCATTGTTCAAATTGTTCCGCTGGGTACCTACATTGGTGGCAATGCTCAAACGATTGCGAAACAGTTGGGTAGAAAAATTCACCGTCATATTTTCCAAATCATTGTTGAAATAGTAGCCTCCCAAGGTGCGGTATTCAGGATCTACTCGTTCGTAACCCACACCAATGTTGAAAATGCCCGCATTGTAGGTCAGATCTCCTTTGTAGGCATTGTAATAAGCGGTTGAAGTACGACGGGTATACGCCCCATCGGTCAAGAAAAACAGATTCTTTACCTCTTCGTCTTTGGTCTCGATGCGGGTGTCTTGGGTTAAGGCACTACCCGCTACTTCAGCTCTAAGGGTCAGGCGTTTACCTATCGACTTGATCAACCGAAGGCTCAATACCAAATTGTCTTCGGGCTTGACGTCTACACTATCGGGTGGTGGGGGGACCGAACCAGGATCATCATGAGCGCCAAATACAATGAACTCAAACTGGTCTTGCTCGCTAAAAAAACTACCTTTACTGCCTTTCTTTTGCTTCTTGTTTCCCCCATCCTTGTTGAATTGGCTCTCAATCCCTGACTGGTGCTGGCTGGCAGTGCCTTTGGGTTTCCAGGTGATTTTGGTACCATAGCCCATCCGACGATAAGCAAAAGGCGCTTGCTCAGCAGTGTTATCAGCCAATGGATCAAAAGCCTGGGGCTTACGCAAACGACCATACATAGCTTCTATCTTTACCTTGCCTGGTGGTGGGGTGAGTTCTACGCCTCCTCCCAAAAACAAGGCACCATTCAAAGTATAAGGTGAAAAGCTCATGGTGTTGTACCCCGCGTATATTTTAATCCACTTCCAACTGGGCTGGATGCCAAACTGGTTAAAATCAAAGGTGGGCAATTGGTAATTATAGTTAAACACCTGATTGGTAAAGGTAAAAGTCAACGGGATAGACATTTGAAACATCGAGAAGTTGATGTTCCCCGTCAAAAAATAGGCATAAGGATTACGACGACTCTCGATGCCATTGGCCCCATAAAATATCTGGCTGGCATTCACCCCTCCACTAATCCGCAGCTTCCGATCTTTGACGATGTTTTTGGCCTCCTCTACGCTTTGGGGGATTTGTTGAGCAAAAGCTCCCAAAGCTCCCATCAAGCATAGCAGGGTCAGATATATTTTTAGTTGTATGTGTTTCATTTGTTGTTCGTTGTATTGGTAGCGTTTGTTGGTAATGCTTCGCTTAGATACCAACAAAGGGGAAGAGCTAGTATTTATTGCAATTACAAGCCAATAGAGTTTATTAATAATCTTCTACTTTAAAACTTAGAAAAGAATCTCCCAAGGCCTGTTTAATTTCTTCTCTATAATTTCTTCCTTTAAAACCCCAAGGAGGAATCACCCCTCCTTCATTAATAATGTAATTCTCCACACCATTGTTAATACTATTAGGATCAATGACACCATCCCATTTTTTATTTAGTTGATTTGATTTATATTTTATTCGCAACACATCCCCCTCTTTAATAATAGCAAAGCCAGCTTTTGATGATAACATTTTTGATTCAGGCTTACCATTTCCAGGTCTGTATTCCTTATTTTGAATCTCAATTTTTTCCTTTGAATTCAGGCCTTTTGCCTTAATTTTTTTTACTAAGGTTTTACTAGCATCTAAATGCCCAGCAGTGCGAGGCTTAACAAACTCGCTTGGTATTTCTGTTTTGCTATCATTAAAATAAAGTTTTTTGACAGGTACACCATCTTTAAATTCAACACTAGGATAAACTGCAAAATTCTCTAATTTATCCCCTCCTCTCAGGTTTAGATCAATTGAACCAGTAAAACCCATATCTGAAAACTTACTTATATCTTTTACTCCTAACCAAACTTTTTCACCATTAATAGTCATAGTCTCGAAAGCATCTACAGAAAACTTCCAGGCTTTGTAACCACCAAACTTTTTGACATCTTCTATGTTATCCAAAACCTTTCGTAGCTCCTGAACATCTGTTCTAAGATGTACTTCATTTGCTTCATTTAAAGCCTGCCAAGCTTCGAGTAAACTAGGGTTATCCAGTACTTCTTGTTTAAAAACTGCCACTCCTTGAGCATCTACTTTTGCCATATCATCGGTTAGTTTACCTACATCATCTAATGACAAATTTAGCTCGTCAATTTTAGCCTGAATCTTGGGATCAAACTTAGAAGAGTTTGGTTTTGCAAACCAAACTTTTACATCATCTGGATTGGTATCATCTATTTTATCGACCTTAGAATAACCATAGGAAGAAAGCTTCCTACCTGCATTTGTATTCAGCGCGGCATCTTCCTTAGACATATTTTTATTTAAGTTATCTAAGTATTCTTCAAGATTATCAGATAGGCCTTTCTCATAGTTGGCATTCCTTTCCCACCCAGCATACATTTGATCAATCTCACCATATTTATTCGTATAATGTTGATAAGCATCCTCAAACATAGTTTTTCCTAATCTCATATCAGGGTCTTGTGGATATAAGTGCTTAATCTTAGCCTTTACATGGATATCAGCTTCCATTACAGTTTTCCCGTTGCTGCGCCTAACAGTATATGTTCCTATCCAATGTTTGGTGTTTTCTGTAATATTTTCACCCTCAGGATAACCCCTTGTAGTTTTTTTACTCTTAAAAAAATACTCAATGGTAACTGTATTTCCAGCAGTTTGGATATTTCTGTAGACTTCACCTACTTTAAAAACACCCACTCTTAGACCTGGATCTCCCATCTCCACAAATTTATTTTTGTGGCTTGGATCAGGCTTTTTAGGAGCACTTACTCTTGTTTGATTACCTCCTTCTAATTTATACCACTTTTGGGTACTGTTTCCTGAACGGGCGATGGTCGTAATGCCTCCATCAGGGTGCACTCTCACAATTCCATCTGTAGCAATCACTGGGCGATTCAGGTAGGCGCTTAATTCTTTAGCTGCGTTAAGATCACTACAGGACAAGAATCGAATGGGCGTTTGATTATCAGGTATAATGTTTTTGATGATCTGAGCAATTTCTTCGGTACTCAAATCTACTTGTTTGGTCACGCCACCATTTTCAATACTTGCAATGTATTTGTTACCATCCGCATGAACAGAAAAGTCTATTACTCCATCGTTTTGCTTCCATTTTATGTCTTTAAGTAAACGTTTACTATTATCCGATAACTCTACAAATACTTTTTGATCGCTGAAAGTAAATCCCTTTTTGCCATTTTTTAGACAAATACCAATTTCTCCCTTATCGTTCTTTGCAATGAACTTTCCTTTCAGACTTTCGTCTAAACTTTCTTCGTGAAAAATACCATAGCCTTCATCTTTTGACTTTTTATTCTTTGATATATCTATCCATTCCTTCGCTTTAAAGACTCCATCTTCAATAGTCGCAATTACTTTTTGAGATTTGTCTACTACAATTTCATATACTTCTTTTGCCACATTTACACTCTTGTTGGCAACTCTAACAGAAACATCTCCAATATTTTTTAGAATCCTTTTAGTCTTTAGTAAAAGTTTTGCAGTTCCTCTCGCAGCTTGTCCTATCTTCGACACAAAAGTTTGTGGTAATTCAGTTAGCCTTGAAATTTTTCCACTAGGACCAATAAACATAAAAGCAATTGAAGCCGTTACTTTTCCAATGTTATGACTTATGACAAACTCATTACAAGATACCTTTTCTATTTCTTGCTTTATTATTGCCCAGAATCCCTTTTCTTCTAGTTGCTTAATTGCCTCATCTAGTGCCTTTCTTACTGCTTTATCTGAATAATAGCCTGCCGCTAAAGACACTAAATCTAAATTTCCTTTTATTTCATCTAAGATTCCATTATAAAGCCCAGCATAAAATGCGAACTTGGCTAAGTATATGTGTCTACTGGTTTCATCAGATATAAGGCTAAATAATGCCTGAAAACCTGTTGAATAGTCTTCTTTACATACATTGCAATTTACTTTCCCTTTTTCAGGTACGCCTTTTTTACAATCAGGATTCCACCAATGATCAGGTATTTTCGCCCCATCAACCAACTTAGACATCTCGCTAGCTAGTGCTTTGATAAATTGTAGGGTTTCATTTTGCACAGTTCCTAATACATCAGTAGCAAACTGTGCCCAAGCCAAATAAGCCTTATTGGTGCCAAAAACAGCCTTGTACTGTTCTGTATAATCTTTTGAGGAAATCGGAAACGCTACTTCATTCCTCTCTGCTCGCTCAATTGCTTTTTTAAATATGTTATTTGCACTAGTATTCAAATATTCATAGCGTTTGATTAAATCTTGAATACTATATGTGTAGGGAAAGTTTTTATCTTTGACAGTAAAATCTTTAGATTTAGAATTATAATTTGATGGTATTTGAGGATCTTGATTAGCTAATACTTTATATGGAACATTACCATAATATGCATTGCGAGAATTAAAAGTTACTGTGTAACTTTGTTTAAAAGTATTGTAATCAATTTTTTTAAGTATCTGGATGATCAGTCTACGGCTGGTTGTATAGTGATTCCCATTACTAAATTTTTGCTGAAAGTTTAATAGTGCACATCGTTCATTATTCATGAATGTACTTACTTTGTTAGCATATTTAATAAGATCCTCTTCTTGCTTTCTGGACTCATCCTTATCAGAAATGCTCTTGATCCCTAAAATCTGATGAATATAAATATATCTCCCATAACCAGGCTCTAATCCGCCACTTGTAGCAGCTTTTGCCACTAAAGCTCCTATTCCACAATTATTTCCGTTACCATTTGTAACAGTAGCTTCATCAGGTATCTTAATACTTACTACTCTTCCATTTCCTCTTTTAGCATTATCTAATTTACCCGCATCATTTAATGTCCAATAATAATCTACTACACAATTCGTAGGAAGATTAAAATCCTTATTTACCTGTGTCCCTAGAAAATGTTTTATACTTTCTTTTTTCTGAGCCCTTACTTTACTTTTATTTTTTGCTGGTGAAAGTTCAAACCAATATTGTTTTTCAAAATGATCGGAAGTAGTATATCCTTTATCACCCAAAAACTTAATCAACTGAATTCCTTTCTGATCTGCCCGTAATAAGAGTTCTTTGTATTTGGTAGCATTATAATATCCCCAAAAACGCGTAAAAGCAGCACAACCTTTTCCTCCAAACCCAGAGGCGACTGCTGCATATCTTACTCCATTATGGGTAAAATGAGTAAGTGCTCCTGAGCAATGAAGAAACTCTAAGTCCTCAAACTCTGTGATATCAATTGCTCGCCCAGACATCGTAAATGCACTCTGAGACGAGTTTTCAAAGGCATTTACATCAGCAATTTTTATTGCTTTCTCGCTACCTGAATTATTGATTTCTATACCAAGAGAAAGCACATACTCGTTCAACTCCTCGGGCGATTGCAAAGGATTTTCGCCTCCTAATATCAATTGATGGACTGAATAAATTATCCCTCTTGCATAGTCATCACGGGTAGTAAATGTTTCACAACGTTTCGTGATATCCTTCAACTGGTCATTGTTAATATTTATATTGTCACCAGCTGTTATATTGGTTACCAACTCATATTTCGTCTCATCTCCCTGCTTAGTTCTAATAGTAGTCTTGGCAAAATATAAAGTAAGTAAAGCTCCATTTTTTTCATTTACTTGTTTCTTAAAAGCATCCTCACTGTAATCATTAGCTTCATTCTTGGTATTGTTTGAAGCATCATTTTTAATAACAGCCTGAGCATCTGTTTTAATGATTACATGTAATTCTTTTCTTTTTACCCGATTAATGTACTCCAATACTTGCTCTATCTGAACTTTGGTCTTCTTATTTACATAATTGACCATATCCACTAAGTAATGTGCCTTAGCAGGCTTTTGATAACTAACTTTATTATATACTCCACTTAGTGAATCCTTTACTATTGCGGCCTTAGAAGTGATCATAGTAATTGATAATAACCATAATGCCATCAAGCCTATATATTTTGATGTACAAAATCTATCTTTTTTCATATGCTCAAAGTTTCTCAGATTCTTATTTTTGTTTCTGCTGTTTGTCGTAAAACTCTCTCACTAAATCATCCACAATTTTCTTCACTTCTTTTTGAATTTTTTCTTTTACTCCATCTACATTATTATTAAGTACATCATCTAAAATACTTACACCAAGACGTTCCACGCTCTTTTTCACTTTTCTTAATAAATCCCCAAACTTAGACGGGTTCTCTAAATAGGTTATTAGTTGATCATACCTAATTCTCTCTAATTCTATTTCTATTTTCAAGGCTTTATCTTCTTGCACTCTTTCCTCAAGCTCCTTTGCTTTATCAGTACCACTCATTTTTGCATGTGATACTGTTGGAAAAAGTGATGGATTCACCGAATTTTTCACTACCTCTTGTTTTGTTGGTACCTGACTGTTAGAGTTAATGATTAGATTTTTATCTTTATCTTCTTTTAGTACTTCTTTTCTCAACTTACTGTATGAATCAAAATCAAACTTATTTTTGGCATTTAGTTGCTCTTTCCTCTTTTTACTAGTTGCTTTAAGTACCCCTAAAGCTTCCTCAATTAAACTTCCTAGCTCTTCAAATAATTTTTCCAAAGCCTCCTTTAGCTCTTTGGCCGCTCCTGGAATTCTCTCCGCCAACTCTGCTGCCTTATCCAACAACTTTAAAGCATCTCCCCAGCGGCCGTCAGCAATGGCATCATCCGCTTCTTCTTTGAGTTTTTTGATCTCCTCGATGATTTGCTCTGGCGTGTATTTACTGTAGTCCCTATCTTCCAGCGGAATATCTGGTTTGCCATTGCGGTCTACAAAAAGCTTTTTCTGGGTTTTGGCATCTACCAGTAAATAATCAGCTCCTCCGGTAGGGGTAAAAGTAGTCCAGCGTCCATCTTTCAGGATTTGTACCTTGCCATCTTCGGTAATTTTCCATTCATCCACTTCTTTTTCTTCGGCCAGGGCCATGGCTTTCCACTTGTTGCGCACCACCTGGATATTACCTTGCAGCATGCGTTTATCGGCATTGATAAAAATGTCTTTGAAACTCACTTTGAACTTCACCTTAAAACGCCCTACGGGAATGGAAGCCACCCCTACTCCGGTAAACTGTCCATTGCTTCCTTGAGCTCGCCGCACTTTTACCCGATAACCGCCCGCCAAAAACTCTTCTTTTTCGTTGAGGATTTCCAATGGGGTTTCGTTGGTCAGGTCATAGGTACCTGCGGGCACTCCACACACAAAATCTTCATTATTGGGGGCGTTGGTTTTGGCAGTGCTTCGACTCCACTTTTGCCCTTGCAGCGTTCCGCATACACTTCCTATTTCAAATTCATATTCGGTGTCAGGCTGGAGGCCATCTACGATATAGTCAGTAAACTGACTGGTGACTTCAGCCCAAGGGTCATTGCCATTCATGGCTCGATATCTTATGCGATAGCCGGTGTGGAAGCTACTCCCTTGCCAAATCAATTTGACACTTTGGGTATTCAACACCGAGGCTTTGAGTTGCGCAGGAGCCACGCATTCATCGCCGTATTGAAATACCACGATTTGGCTAAAACCATTATTTTCAAATAAATCACGTCCCAATACATCCTGGGCCTGTACTTGAAAAATATACCGTTTGCCAGGGGTAAGCGCTGGAAAGGTATTGTTATAAATGAGCGTAGGATTGGTCAAAGGCGTGGGATTGCTATAAAGCAATGTGCGAGGGGCCGACATAGGGTCACCTATCGGGCCTTGCGGCTCAAACAACTCATACAAAAACACTTGGTACTGTATCGAGAAAGCTGAATTGGGTGAACTAGCTGAGCGATTCAACCATTGAAAGATTACGTTCTGAGTGCCATAATCGGTTGCTCTTAGTTTTTGATTATTTTGCGGAATGTTTACCAAGGGAGGTTGGTTCAATACCATCCAAATGGTTTGTGCCGACGTCTGCACATTATTTAAGGGCACCATCCGCTGAAAATCCAATACTTCCAATTGCCAGCGATAGATGCCACTGGGCAAACGCTTACTTCTCAAAAACTGGTTGCGATCAATGCCTAACACTTCCAGATTAGCCGGGTTAAAATATTGACGCAAGGCTTCGTTGAGACCCGACAGCTGCAGTGGAATACCCGCAGTAAGAGTGATGGCTTGTACCTGATTGCTTTGCAGGAAGCTCTCCTGAGTACGAATGGTTACCCCTGCTCCCTGAATCGTAAAACGTAACTTTACCAGCCTTGGCGGACTTGTCAAATCGTTTAGTTGTAAATTGATTCGTAGCTTTTGGGAGGTAGCCGACGTATAATCACTCAACGACAATGTATAAGGTGGTGTAAACACCATATTAGCATTGATGGGGCGAATTTGGGCTTGGGCCTGGTGATTTGTCACTAACCAGACCAGTAAGCTTCCCAGCAAAATGTGTAAAAATCGTGTATGCATCATTGCGTTCGTTTTATCTGGCTAGTTGACCAAAAATTTCAATACTTTGATATCATCCTGGGATTCTATGACCACAAAATAAACCCCATAAGTCAGGTCTGGAATGTCAAAGGCGAAGGTGTATTTATCTTTTCCAGATTTGGTTTGAGTGTCCAAGTTGCGTGATAAATAACTACTGCGAATGCTCACCTTGGCATCTCCTGGTTTCTCCAACTGTACAAATACCTTGAAAGCCCCCGAAGTAGGATTAGGATAGCTGAGCGCTTTGGTTACTTTGTTTTTAGCTTGATGCCCCAGTCCATTTCTCCCTCCTTGCGCCTCTTGCTCTTCTTCTGAGATTTCGATGGTTTGGGTCAAAGAATCTACGCAAGACCCCGAGTAGGTAATCAAGGTGACCGTATAAACTCCAGGCGCATTAAAGAGGATTTCTTGCTCATAAAAGCCGTCATCCGAAAGCAGGGTACGTTCTTCATCCGTTCCGCTCACTTTCCATTGAATGCGTTCAGGTATGGGGTATGTCAGGTCAATCGCCGAAATCGTATCTCCCACCGCCCCTTTGTCTACCATCAAGAAGTCAGCATTTAGGGCATCCGACGCATTAAAAACTTCCATAGAGGCTGTAGCTACACAGCCTTTAAAAGTGATCACGGTTACTTCATAAGTACCTGGTGCCGAAACACTTATTTCCCGGTCAGTGCTTAAAAGATTGCCATTGAATCGCCACTCGTATTGATTCCCAACATTTTCCAGAGTAATACGATAACTTTGTCCTGGACACAGGGTAACACTGGTAGGTAAGCTAATGGCAATGGGTGCTGGGTCAAATATTTCATAAGATTGAGTTAAGCTGCAGCCGTTGGCATCGGTTATCTGCACTGTATAAGTTCCCGCAGTTAAACCATTCGCCTCGCTGCCCGTTTGGCCATTGCTCCATTGGTAGGTATAAGGAGCGGTTCCGCCTTGCGCCCTTACGTGTAAAACGCCATCGTTTCCTCCGTTACAATTCGGGTCTTGGCTTACTCCAGTATCCAAGGCAGCAGTGAGCGGAGTCGGATTATCCAGTACATAGGTAGAAGTTTGGCTGCAACCATTGGCATCAGTTACGGTAAGGGTGTATACCCCAGCAACCACCCCACTCAAGGTGGCGGCATTGCTTAAGCCAGGCTTGCCAGGAGCTGCCCATTGATAGGTGTAAGGAGCTATTCCTCTGGTCACACTCACGGTGATTTGTCCATCACTGTCATTGTGACAACCCGGATTTTTAGTTTGTGCACTGACAATAAAATCAGTTGGATCATCTACCCGAATACTCTGCTGGGTTTCGCATCCTTGCGCATCGGTTACTTTCACGGTATACACTCCTGCACAAACTCCCGTAATGGTCGATGATTTTTGATCTGGATCGTGGGCCCATTCGTAGGTATAAGGAGCGGTTCCGCCCGTAGTTTCTATCACTACCCGTCCATCGCATCCTTGCGCACAAGTGGGCACTTTATTTTCTTTAACTGAGATCACCAATGCACTCGGCGCACTTAATTGTAAAGAACCACTTTGCGTACTGCAGCCATTGGCATCGGTCACTGTTACACTATAGGTACCTGCTGGCAAATTCTCCAATTTATCAGTGGTAGCGCCATTATTCCATAGATAAGTAAACGGCTGGGTTCCTCCGGTAATGGTCAAGCCGATACTTCCATTGGTAGCCCCAAAACAAGTGGGGTTTTGTATGGCTTGCTGAATTGCCAAGGAAGGCACCTGTGGAATATTTACAGTACTTGAAGTACTACAATTGTCCTTATCATACACGGTTACGTTATGATCTCCTGGGGTAAGGTTACTTACTGTAAGCGCAGTGCCAGGCGTAGCCCCATCCCAAGATACCGTATAGGGTCCTTGTCCTCCCGTAATCACTACCGTAGCCCCTCCATTGTTGGCCGTTGCACAACTCGCTGGGGTAATGTTGGTAAAGTTTAATTGTGGCAAAGGAGTTGATCCTATATTGACGGTGAGAGTAGCCTCACAATTATTATCATCGCGTACCCTTATGGTATAATCTCCTTGCGGAAGACCACTAATTGATGCCTGCGAACCCAGGAAAGTACCCATGGCGTTGGTCCAGAAGTATTGGTAGCCACCCGCACCCACGGTGCCTCCCGTTGCACTTATTCTGGCAAAACCTTGTCCTTTTTCGCAAGCCGTTTCTCTTTTTTCTTCCAGGTTAATTGTGATGGCTGTGGGGGCAGTTAAACTCAATGGAAATATTTTAGAACAACCATTGGCATCCTTCACAGTTACCGTGTGAGTACCATCACCTAATCCAGATACCGCACCGTTTGCACCCGCTACACCACCACTCCAGGTATAGGTATAAGGTCCTGCGCCTCCTTTGGCACTTACTTCTATAGAGCCATCATTGCTGGTATTACAAGTAGGGTTTACCTGAGAAAGAATGTCTATGTCTAATTGTACCGGATTGTTCAATACATAAGGGAAAGTAGCACTACACCCCTGATCATCGGTCACGGTAAGCTCATAATTCCCCGCGGCTACGTTTGCCAGTTCGTTGGTACTATTGATGACCGTAGCAGAACCTTGAACAGTCCAACTATAGCTATAATTACCATTGCCCCCAGTGGTATTGGTAACCGTGATCTTACCATCGGTATTGCCTCCACAAGAGGGCAACTCCTGCGTCGTTTGTACCGCAATGGGCGCTTTATCCAACACTGTAACCACCTCATTAGTAGCCAATGTACAACCATTGGCATCGCGTACCTGAAGAGTGTAAGTGGCCGCTGGAATATTTTCTAATAAAGGGGTATTTTTCATATTGTCATGTGACCACTCATAGGTGTAAGGAGCGGTTCCCCCAGTAACTTCTACCCTAATGCGGCCTGTACTGGTATTGGCACAAGTAGGTGATACATTTTCCTGCACGGTCACTGATAATGGTGTAGGATTTTCTACTCGGATATTCGTCAGGGTTTGAACACATTTATTGTTCAGGTTATCGGTCACCGTTACACTGTAAATACCCGCTGGAATGTTCTCCAATCGGTCAGTGGTGGCACTGTTACTCCATTGGTAAGTATATGAACCCGAACCTCCAGTAATGTTTAAGCTAATTCCGCCATCGCTTCGCCCCAGGCAAGTAGTGTTCTGAATCACTGGCTGTACAGTAAACAAAGGCAACTCTGGAATATTGATGGTTTCTTGTACTGGGCAATTGTCTTTGTCATATACCGTCACCGTATGGTTTCCTGGGGTTAGGTTGTTTACAGTAAGTGTTGTTCCAGGCGTAGCGCCATCCCAAGAAACGGTATAGGGTGCTTGACCTCCAGTAATCACTACGGTAGCTCCTCCATCATCTGCGGCATTACAACTCGCCGCAGTAATATTGGTAAAACTCACTTGCGGTAAAGCCAGCAATTCAATTTTCACAGGCAAAGTACTTTCACATCCATTGTCATCGCGTACCCTCACGGTATAATCTCCTTGGGCAAGACCACTGATCGATGCCTGGGTTCCTATCACCCCCGAAGCATTAGACCAAAAATACTGATAACCACCCGCACCTACGGTGCCTCCAGTCACACTCACCCTGGCAAAGCCCTGGCTTTTTTCACAAGCAGTTTCTCTTTTTTCTTCCAAAGTTATGGCAATGGCCGCAGGAGCAGTTAAACTCAACGGAAATGTTTTAGAACAACCATTGGCATCCTCCACAGTAACCGTATGAGGTCCATCGCCTAGCCCAGATACCGCACCATTCGCACCTGCTACACCACCACTCCAGGCATAGGTATAAGGTCCCGCACCTCCTTTGGCACTTACTTCTATAGAACCATCATTGCTCGTATTACAGGTAGGGTTTACCTGAGAAAGAATGTCTATGTCTAGTTGTACCGGATTATTCAGCACATAAGGGAAAGTAACACTACAACCCTGATCGTCGGTTACGGTAAGCTCATAACTCCCCGCAGCTACGTTTGCCAATTCACTGGTACTATTGATGACCGTAGCAGAACCCTGAACGGTCCAACTATAGCTATAATTGCCATTGCCCCCAGTAGTATTGGTGACGGTGATCTTACCATCGGTATTACCCCCGCAAGAGGGCAATTCCTGCGTCGTTTGTACCGCAATGGGTGCTTTGTCCAACACTGTGATCACCTCATTGGCAACCAATGTACAACCATTGGCATCGCGTACCTGAAGGGTGTAAGTAGCCGCTGGAATATTTTCTAATAACGGGGTATTTTTTGTATTGTCATGCGACCACTCATACGTGTAAGGAGCCGTCCCCCCGGTTACTTCTACCCTAATGCGGCCCGTGCTGGTATTGGCACAAGTAGGCGATACATTTTCCTGTACAGTCACGGCCAAAGGCTGAGGATCATTTACAATAATATTGTTCAAGGTTTGAGTACAGCCATTCGCATCAGTTACCGTAACACTGTAGTTACCTGCGGTAATATTTGTTAGGTCTTGATTGGTCTGGCCTGGAATTCCCCAGTCAAAAGTATAAGGGGCAGCTCCACCAGTGACCATAAGTTGAATGCTTCCATTGTTTGCTCCTACACAACCAGGAGCGGTAATGGTTCGGCTTAGGTTAATCGGAGAAGGATCGGCATCAATCGTAGTACTCAATACTGTAGTACAGCCATTCCCGTCCGTAATTTCTACAGTATAAGATGTTGCTTTTAAACCAGTGGCAGTTGCCGTCGTTTGATTATTGGCCTCTGCATTCCATTGAATACTAAAAGGCGCTACCCCAGAAGTAATGGTTACTGTGGCAGTACCATCTTTAGCTTCTGGACAACTTGTATTGGTGGTACTGGTGATGGAAGCTTGCGGCCCATCAGCAGTACCAATTCCTACTATCACAGAAGTAGTACAGCCATTGGCATCCCTAACTTCTCCCCTGTAACTCTCAGCACCCAGTCCTGTAACTCGTGCCTGGTTGCCCACTTCTCCCCCTGTTGAATTATACCACTTGTAAGTATAAGGAGCGGTTCCTCCAGTCACTCCAGTTATTTCAGCAGTACCAGTAGTCAATGCACAGGCCGTAGGGGTTTCTTGGGTGGCCGTGATTACCAAAGGCGCAGGCTCATTGATATTGACCTGCAAGGAAAATTCACAACCATTCTGGTCTCTTACTTTTAACTGATTGAGGCCAGGTATCAATCCATCTACAAAGTTACCCGCCACAAAGGCCTTACTATTAGCTGATATTTGATAGGGGGCAGTTCCACCTGAAATTACCAAAGTAACCGCTCCATCATTGTCTCCCTGGCAATTAATGTCACGAACATTGGCTGCGGGTGCAGTAGCTGTTAGTTCATTGGGTTGATCAATGGTTACTTGGGTAGAATCCAGACAGTTGTCCACATTCTTTACATAAAAAGTATAAGTGCCTGCGGCTAAACCTGAGAAAG
>DMXI01000150.1 GCA_003483885.1 Microscillaceae bacterium | reverse complement strand
AATTAGAATTTTATTAAAATTTTTCCCAAAAAAACGAAATAAAATTTTAATATCAATCTTTAGGTATGAAAATATTTTAAAATATTTGTGATTTCCGAAGTGTCAATTGGACTTTGTATGGTTACTTTTAGTTTTTTTCAATGTTTCAACCTGTAAGGTTGTCTATTGACCAAATATTGATTGGTTTTACGCATAAACCAAAAGTAGCGTGTGGGGCATCATTTATGACTAGTGAAGAGTGATTTTTAGCTTCGTTGAAAAATTTGGGGATGCAAAATTAGTGATTATTTAAATAATACAAAACTTTTATTGCAAAAGCCTTTACTATTTTTACTGATTGGAGCTTATTGTTGTGTGATCATTTTTTTGTCACCAGCATATTTTTAGCTGCAATTCCAAACCAGATCAACGTTATAAATACCCAAACACGTTGGGTGATACCCACACTATCTTTTGGAAAGAAGCCATAATTAAAAAACCAAAAAAACACTATATGTATAAGTGAGGTTATGATCGAATATGTCTGGAAATAGTTAGATGTCAACACATCTCTATATTCAATCACAAAAATTAAAGGAATGATTATTAAAACGGTGGTTAAGCCATATACATCGTGAAGTGGACTTGTTAATATAAATACTCCTGCAAAAATCCAAGTCAACCCAAAGGCAAAAATGGTTAAGAATGAGAAATAACCTTTTACAACTCTGAATGCCTGCAAGGCAAAAATACACATAGAAATCCCAATCATTATATCTGCAATTCTATGGGTGTATGCAATAAAAGGAGTTTCCAGCGCTAATTCACTTATTCTTTGAGAAACGACATCGTATCCAGAAACAAACAGACCTAGGCTTATATTTACGATGGCTAATACGGGAATAATATAAGCCTGTTTTGATAATAATAAATCTTTCCTCATTAGAATCTATAACGCTAACATTTCATACAACAAAAAAGGTAGTTCTTTGAATATGTAAAGAGTGGGAATAAATGCCAAAATCCGAAGTAACTACCAAGAACGTCCAAAAGTAACAAGTCTGGCATATGGAGAGTTTCTCTATTGTTAGATATTTTCAGCAATTTGTGAGAAACTCATGATCAAAGATCTGATTTAAAAGTAATCTGCGTAGCAAGCCTAAATTTACAAAAGGTGCTCACATTAGCCTTACTGGCTTAGATGCTACACTTTTATTTATCAGGGGTTATTTGAAAGAAAGTTCTACTCAGGATTATCAAGAACTAGTTTTTGATATATCCCAGGTCCTGAATGCTTATTTTAGATAAATTATCAATAAATAATTTATCGTTATTATTTCTATTAGTTTAAAACTTTAATTTTGCACTCATGACATCATACTACAATTCATAAAATCATACCCACAATCCATGTTTTTTTTCCTCTCCAAAACTCTATACTATTTCTTGATGCCCATAACCTGGGTTATGATCATACTAATTTGGGCCTTGTTTACTAAAAAATCACGGCGAAAATGGTGGTTGTTAAGAATTGGCGTATTCTTGCTATGGTTATTCTCTAACCCTCTTATTATCAACCAATTACTTTTAGCTTGGGAAAAACCCCCTACCCCACTTAAATCCATTCACCAAACCTACGATGTGGGCATTGTACTTACTGGTATTACCAATTCAGAAAAAAGACCTGAAGATCGAGTATATTTTGCCAAAGGAGCTGATCGTATTACCCAGGCGTTGATGCTATATCGAATGGGGAAAATCAAAAAAATATTGATTACTGGAGGAAGTTTTGATCCCAAACAAAGACTAGAGAAAGCGGAATCTTATTGGTTAAAAAAGTTTTTAATAGATGCTAAAGTACCTGCCCAAGACATTGTGATAGAGACTAAAGCCCGCAATACTCGAGAGAATGCGTTGTTCACCCAAAAAATTCTCAAGAAGCAATTTCCTAACCAGTCCTATTTATTGATCACCTCTGCCTTTCATATCCGACGAGCCATGGGGTGTTTTCAGAAAGTAGGCATTCAGTCTACTCCTTTTAGTGTTGATTTTTATACGCAGGATAAGGGCCTAAAACTGCCTTTTTCTTTGATACCTGCCGAAGTAGCCTTTTACAAATGGTATATTTTAATGCACGAAGTGGTAGGCTATGTTGTTTATAAGGCTTTGGGGTATGCTTAATTTTCAAGCATTTTTTTGCATCCACGGGTAATTTCCACACCAGTAATTTTTAGGTTATATAGATATTAGTAAATTTGGTATAGCTTTTTACCAACAAGGCACTTAAATTGTGATCAATATATATTAGGGATTGGATGGACTTTGTAAAGTAATTTTTTGTCATGAAGACATGTACCAGTTCTGAACGAATCAATTAAATTTTAGGCATAGTAGTTTTTTAGAAAACCATATTATTTACGAAACTCAAACACTGTTTGCAACAAGTTTGCAGCGCTTGTATGAACTCATATCCTACATAGGCATTCATACAAGGCTCAAAGCCAACAAGCCGTATGTCATTACATAAAATACTTATCGTAGAAGATCAACGAATCGTCGCCAAAGACCTGGAAGTGCGCCTTCAGAAGCTCGGTTATGAAATTGTAGACTCCGTAATTACTGGAAATGCTGCTATAGAAAGCGCCCGAAAATATCAGCCTGACCTAATCTTGATGGATATTTTGATTGAAGGAGATCTGGATGGCATCGAAACGGCAAACCTCATACTGGCTGAAAACCCTATTCCGATTGTATATCTCACGGCTCAAGCCGATCAGCAAACCTTTAAGCGAGCCACCGCCTCTACTCCTCACGGGTATATTTTGAAGCCTTTTCAACAACGTGAAATAGAAGTAACGATTGAAACTGTACTAAATCGGGCTAAACTGGAAAAAGTATTGCGTAACAACGAAGCAGCCCTTCGGAAAAGCAATGAAAAGTTTGAACGATTTTTTTCGAACGCTCTAGAAGGTGCTGCCTTTAGAATGTTTGAAACCCCCTTGGACTGGGACAATCACCCCGACCAGGATGCAGCGGTGGAACACGCCATTCATCATCTAAAAATCACCAAGGTAAACCAAGCCATGCTTGATCAATACCACTTAGATGAAGAAACCTTTTTTACGATGTCTTTGGCTGATTTATTTCCTCACAATCGCGCATTTATCAAAAAAGTTATCAGGCGGTTATTCACGTTGAAAAAAATGCCCATTGAGGCCCAAGAACAACGTCCTGATGGTTCTCACCTTTGGGTAGATGGCAATGTATCCTGTTTTCTTAATCAGGAAGGCCACATTTTAGGCGTATTTATCTTACAAAGAGATGTTACCCAGCAAAAGCTGAGCGAGCAGCTTATACATACCCAAAGCCGTATCTTAGAAAAAATTGCCAAAAGCTCTCCTATCCATGAAACCCTCAGCGACATTTGCAAAAACATCGAACAACTGATCGACCAAACGTCTTGCACTATACTTTCTCTGGACAATAGAGATACCACCCATAATCTCCAGGTATTGGTAGCCCCCAACCTGTCAGAAGCACAGATAAATACCCTACAATCCTTTAATTTACAAAGCCACAATGGTCAACGCTTGCTACAAGGCGAAGAAATCATTGTACAAGACATTGCTACCGCCGATATCACAACAAAGTTCAAGCGCTTTGCCGAAGAAAACTCCTGGAAGTCTAGCTGGTTAATTCCTGTTTTCTCGACAACCCAACAGTTACAAAGCATTTTGATGATCAATTGCTTGCGCTCGCATACTCCTTCTGATTTGGAACGAGAGGTGGTAAAAACCAGTGTAAGTCTCACGGCATTGGCTATTGAAAGAGATGCCGCCCAACAACGTTTACAAAAGCAAGCCCTCACTTTTGAGAACCTCAATGATGCACTTGTGATTACCGATTATGAAGGCAACATCCAGGAATGGAACCCCGCAGCTCGCCATATGTTTGGCTATGCCCGTAATGAGATTTCTCAAAAGAACGCCGAATCTATTTTTAGAAGTCAGGACCTGAAAACTAAAAGAAAAAGTGTTCTTGAGGCCCTGGATCAGCAAGGTAAATGGATGGGCGAGGTAAACTTTATTAAGAAAGATGGGGCCATTGGTATTAGTAAATCTACCGTGCTGCATCTCAAAGACGAAGACGAACAAAAAGTAGGTATCTTATCGATCAATCGGGACATTACCGATCAGAAAGAAACCGAAAAGGCCCTGGAAACTTCTCAAAAAAACCTACAGGTAATTTTTGATAATACCGATCAGATTTTCGTCTTGCTCAATGCCGAAGGATGGGTACAAACTTATAATAAAAAAGCCCTGGATGAACTCAATCGTTTGTGGGGTGGGCACCTCAATACCGAAAACAACTGGCTGGACGTATTACCCGACTATATGAAAAAGATGGTGAAACGAGACTGGGAAAAAGCTCTGAAGGGAGTCACCGTTATTGACGAAGCCCGATTCGAAGCGGCCAATGTGAAATATGTATATTCATATAGTTATATTCCAATATTTGACCCTCAGGGAACAGTCAATCAGATTTGTTTTGCTGCTACCAATATTACCGATCGCAAGCTAGCTGAGATGAAAATACTGGAAAGTAGGGCTAAATTAGAAGCTTTGATTGAGAACACCAATGATGGTATTTGGTCGGTAGATACCCAATTAAACGTCACTACGGTAAATACGTCTTTGCAAGAAATTAGCCTAACCTATCTGGAACAAGCAATTAATCCTGGCGATAATTTTATAGAAAAGTTACCCGAAAAATTTCGCCCTCGTTGGAAAGAAATTTTTGAAAATGTTCTCGAGGGAGATCGAATTTCTGAAGAATTCTCGCTTGAGCTACTTCATACCACCATCTATTTTGAATTATCGGCCAACCCTATTGTCAACTCTCGGGGGATTATCAAAGGGGCGACTGCATTCCTAAAAAACATTACCCGCAAAAAAGAAGACGAAAACGACCTTAAACGAGCCAATAGCGAACTGGATAGTTTTGTATACCGTGCATCCCATGATTTACGGGCACCTTTACGCTCTATTTTAGGGTTGGTATCGCTTACTCGCCTGGAACCCGACGAAAAAGAAAGAGCGAACTATCTGGATATGATGGAGAAAAGCACCAAAAAACTGGATAGTTTTATTGCCGACCTCACCAATTTATCGCGCAATAGTCGCCTGGAGATGACCGTGGAGCCTATCAACTTTGAAGAATTGATTGCTGATACGATTGAGAACCATAAGTTCATGAAAGACGCTGATCGGGTCAACATTACTTACAACATTCAAAACCAAACCCAAACTTTTCACAGCAATGAATCGCGCCTGGGGATTATTTTTCAAAATATGGTGTCTAACGCTATCAAATATCAAAATTATCGCGTGGACAACCCTTTCCTCAAAATAGATATCAGAATGACCAATAAGGGCGTTAACATCGTTTTTGAAGACAATGGCTTGGGTATTGAAGAAAAGTTTCTACAACAAATTTTTGAGATGTTTTTTCGGGCTACCGAAAACTCTTATGGTTCAGGACTAGGGTTATACATCACCAAACAAGCCATAGAGAAAATCAAAGGTCGTGTGTACGTTACTTCTGAAGTGGGTCACGGTACTACATTTTCGTTGTCGCTCCCCAACCTTGAGAATGTACAGCTTCGTTAATGACGGTTTTCAGCCATAAGCTTTTGGCTACTGCTGTTTCCTTAAGGGTTTCTAGCCAACGAATGCATCGAGTTTGTCATCCCGACGAAGGAGGGATCAGCTCATTTAACCGTATGTACTGGGGCTTGAAGTGATTCGTCTTGACATCGAGATGACAAGCACTCGTTAAGGAAACAGCATTGGGCTTTTGACTATTCACTATTACTACTCAAAGGCTAATAGCGAATAGCCAATGACCAAGAGCCATTTATTACTTCGCTAAAATCATAAACTCTACCCGACGATTGCGTGCTCGCCCAAGAGTCGTGTTATTATTAGCAACCGGCTTGGTTTGTCCGTATCCTTTAGATTTCAAGCGACTTGTAGGTATTCCCTTGGCACTTAAATAACTCAAAACGGCATTGGCTCTGGCCCGTGACAAGGTCATATTTTTACCAGGGTTCCCTTGACTATCGGTATGCCCAGCAATCTCAATTTTCATAGCCGGATAACGCTTCATACTACGGATCAAGCGATTAAGTTCGCCGTAAGAAATAGCTTTAAGCGTAGATTTACCCGTATCGAAAAACAGGTTATTCAAGCGAATTTTGGCCCCTACCTGAATGGGTGCCAGATACAAGTTGCGCTTAATGGCTTTGAAGCTACTAGAAGCCTTCAAATCCAGGTGATTGCCCACGGAATAAAACCCTCGGCGAGTGGCCAAAAAATCATAGGCTTTGCTATAAGGCAGGATAATTTTGTAAGACCCATCACTTGGATTGGAACGCGCAATTCCAGCCAGCTTGCCTGTGTTCAAGTCATTGTATAAAATGCGCGCCGAAAGTGGCCGATTTGTTTTACGATTGAGCACCTTGCCATAGACCATTACCACTGGTTCTGGCTTGGCTGATTCGTGCAGTTTTATTCGATAGATATCAAATTTTTGCTGCTTGTTGGTATAGGCCACCATATAGGCATAGTCTCCCTCTGCTGTGATTTTGTAGCTATTTTCAGATCTTGACGAATTTACCTCTTTTCCCAAGTTTTCGGGCTTGCTCCATTTGGTCCAGGTATCATCTAGTCTGCGCGTCACAAAAATATCTGAGTTTCCATAGCCCGACAATCCATCCGAAGAAAAGTACAGCGTTTTGTTATCTGCTGCTAAGAAAGGCTCATTCTCTGTACCAAACGTATTGAGGTCTACACCCATATTTTTAGGCTCACTCCAGGTACCATCTTTTTGCAAAAAGCTAATATACAAATCCAAGTCACCGTAAGAATCGTCACGCTCTATTGCAAAAATCATTTTGCGGCGATCGGCTGACATGCAACGTCCCACATAACCATTTTTATTGTAGAAATTTTTGATTTTGATTTCTTTGGGCAACTCCCATCCTTGATTGGTGCGATGGGTGATCGATACCCCACCTTTTTTGAAAGAACCATCTGGCTTATACACCGCCGACACAATCAACGTATTGCCATCGGCCGAGGCAGCCACGGTACCATTATGAAAGCTCGAGTTGACCGGTTTTCCCATATTTTTGGCTTGCCCCCAAGTACCATCTGCTTTTCGTTGGGCGTACCAAATGTCCTGTTTGCCTACTTTAATATTACCTGGATCACGTTTTCTTACAAAATAAAGCGTTTTGGCATCGGGTGTAACCACGGGCAAGATATCGTTGTACTCTGAATTAACTCCACCTTTCAAAGCCTCTTTCTTGAATCCTTGCTTGGAGTTTTTGATCAAGTGAATGTCCGGGCTTACCCTGGTATATTTGAAATAATCAAACTTGGCTTCCTTGGTCCAGTAAGTGATCATGCCCACAAATTTGCCAAAGAAAGGGTATTTATAAGTAAAGTCTTGCAATGAAATGGTGTATACTACCTGGCCATTTATCAAAAACTTCACCCCTCCCCCGTTTTTCTGAATGGTCAGCTTGTTGGCTTGACCAAAGCCTTTCTTCACTGCCTCACTTTTTGTCCATTTAGAAATGGCTTGAAACTTTCCATTTTTAAAGCGATCTACTGTAAAGTATCCCTTGGAGGATATCACAAAACGATAATAATTTTTGCTGTTGCGAGAACCCCAGTATAAACCTGAGCCATTCTTTTCGTTCCCACTCAATTCCGTCACCGCAGTTTCTATCAAAAAATTTTTACGAGGGTCTACCGAAAACTTGATACCCTCCCGGGAAAAGCCTTTTTCTTTTCTACTGGCTATAAAATAATGGCCATCTTTTACCGCATAGGAGGCGGTTTTTCCTTCCTTGACATACCACTTTTCTTCGTTGTTTTTAAAGTCGTCGTAGAAAGTCTTAACCTGAGCTTGGGTAGTACCCACTAGCCCACAAAAAATAATCAGTGAGATCAATGATTTCAATGTAGTTTCCATAAGGTGAATAGTTTTGAAGCGTAATTTTTCCTCTAATGTACAGGATTCACCTTATTATTTATTAGGACAATTCACCAAATGCCGATTTGAGTTTATAAACCACAGTTTCCAGTTTATATACAAATAATCATACTACTGGACATTTTTCGGTTGTGGAGACACAAACCGAGACAGCCGCGCCGTTGGCTGTGTCCTCACCGCCAACTTTAGCCAAAATGTCTAGTAGTATGAAAAATAATCTTTGACTCTTAGTATGCATAACTACCAAAAGCCAAAGACTAATCAGGAAATGTTATTTTGAAAGAATTGTAAACTCTACCCGACGATTACGTGCTCTGCCCAAAGCAGTCGTATTTTTCGCTATTGGTTTGTTTTGGCCATAGCCTTTGGCTTTTAATCTATTCGTGGGGATTCCTTTGGAACTAAGATACCCCAATACAGCATTGGCTCTTGCTTTTGACAAAGTCATATTTTTAGCTGGATTTCCCTGACTATCAGTATGTCCTGCAATCTCGATTGTCATTTTTGGGTATCGCTTCAAGCTACGGATCAAACGATTCAACTCTCCGTATGAAGTAGTTTTAAGCGTAGATTTACCTGTATCAAAAAAGAGGTTGTTGAGGCGAATTTTAGCTCCTACCTGAATGGGTGCCAGGTATAGATTACGCTTGATCGCCTTAAAGCTACTGGAAGCTTTCAAATCCAGGTGATTTCCCACAGAATAAAAACCTTGGCGCGTAGCCAAAAAGTCATACGCTTTGCTGTAAGGCAAAATAATTTTGTAAGACCCCGTTCGTGGGTTAGAGCGAGCAATTCCTAAAAGTTTACCAGAGTTTAAGTCACTGTATCTGATTCGTGCCGATAAGGGGCGGCCTGTCTCCCGGTTCAATACTTTGCCATACACCATCACTACCGGTTCAGGTTTTGCGGCCTGATGTAGTTTAATCCGAAAAAGTCCATAGCCATTCTTTTTATTCTCCCAAGATACCAAATAGGCATAGTCTCCTTTGGCAGTAATCGTAAATCCGTTTTCTCCTCCCGAAGAATTGACTTCTTTACCCAAATTTTTAGGCTTGCTCCAGCGCGTCCAGGTATCATCTAAGCGTTTGGTTACATAAATATCACTGCTACCATACCCTGGCTGCCCACTGGAAGAAAAATAAAGAGTTTTGTCATCTGCAGCTAAGAATGGACCAGAATCCCGCCCAAAAGTATTGAGATCATTCCCCATATTTTTGGGTTCTGTCCAGGTGCCATCCGCCTTCAAAAACGAAACGTACAAATCTAAATCTCCGCGCGAGTCGTCTCTTTCTATGGCCAAAATTAGCTTGCGACGGTCACTGGAAAGATTAAAAGCATAATAGCCATTTCGGTTATAAAAGTTTTTCACTGATACCTTTTTGGGGACTTCCCAGCCATCATTGGTACGGTGCGAAATAGAAATACCATTTTCTTTGTAAGAACCATCCGCCTTGTACACGCCAGTCACCAACAAGGTATTGCCATCGGGTGATACTGCAATTACCCCATTGTAGCTAGTGTTGTTTAAGGGTTTGCCTATATTTTTTGCCATTTTCCAAGAATCATCCCCCTGCTTTTCAGCATACCAAATGTCATCTTTTTTACGCTTGATATTATTGGGGTGGTCTTTTCTCACAAAATACAGAGTTTGTCCATCCGAAGAAATCAAAGGAGCGATGTCGTTGTAAGAAGAGTTAATATTGGTCCCCAGGTTTTCTTTTTTGTAGCCTTGTATAGGGTTGGCAATCAGATTGATACGATAAGGCTTGTGGGTAATGAAAAAGTCATCTACTTTCACTTCTTTGGTATTGTATACAATAAACCCTTGCTTATTGCCAAAAAACTGTAGCTCTTCGGCAGGAATTGTTTTTACTACCGTTCCATTAATTTTGTAGCGTACCGATCCCCCACGTTTTTCTATTGCCAGTAGGTTGGGGGTTCCAAACCCGGCTTTAATGGCACTGTGCTTACTCCAATCTACGATATTGGCGAATTTTCCACGTTTTATCCGCGCTATACGATAAGACCCACTGGGGGAAACAATAAAAAAGTTGCGGTTATTATCATTATTGCTGCCGTACAACATCCCAGCTCCATAGGTTTTGTCTCCACTTACCTGAGTGAGTTTCATCGAGATGGTAAAGTCTTTACGAGGGTCGATATAGATGCGTTGATTGGGATAATAAGACCCTTTGGTTCGTTTGCAAAACATATGATATTGGCCATCTTCTATACGATTGTCGTAATCCTTGCCTTTGCCTACAAACCATCTGTTTTTGTTATTATCAAAGGTTTCACGCATGCCATTTAGTGAGGACTGGGCAAATGCTACACTTGCGAATAGGCCTTGCACCAACAAAAGGGTAAAGAATGTTCTTTGAATAAATTTCATAAGGTGAATAGTTTTTTTTGAAGCGTAATCTTTCCTCTAAAATACACCTTTCACCTTATTATTTGTAAGGGTAATTCACCAAATGTAGTTTTGAGTTTATAAACCCGAAATTTGAGTTCATTAACTCAAGTAGCCGTTTATTTTTGAATGATCCGAAATTCTACCCTCCGATTTCGCGATCGCCCTTGCTCAGAGGTGTTAGGTGCTAAAGGTCTGGTTTCGCCATAGCCTCTAGCCACCAAACGAGCCATAGCAATGCGTTGAGCTACCAGATAATTTACTACAGCATTCGCCCTGGCTTTGGACAAACGCAGATTCTTAGTGGCTTCACCCTCGCTGTCGGTGTGTCCGGCTATTTCTACCACCATGGCTGGATGCTCGCGTAGTATCTTTACTAATCGCTTTAGCTCAGGAAAAGAGGAACGTTTGAGCGTATCCTGGTTATAATCAAAAAACAAGTTATTCAGGCGAATGGCCTGCCCTTTCTCCAAAGGCACTAAAAACAAATCGCGTTTGATTTCCTGGTATTGATTAGTTTTGAGTAAATCTAAACTTTTACTAATAGGGTAAAACCCGCTTTTTTCAGCGTGAAAGCCATAGAGTTTTTGATAGGGCAATACGATTCTATACGATCCATCTTTGGGGTTAGAACGGGCCACGCCCACTTGTTTATGAGATTTTAAATCGTCGTATACAATGGTGGTTCCAATAGGTTTGCCAGTTTTTTGATTGATTACCTTGCCTTGTACCAGTACCACTGGGTTGGGCTTGGCGGCGTCAGGCAATTTAATGCGAAAAATATCGCTTTTGCCCAACGTGTTCTTGTAAGACACAAAGTAGGCATACTCTCCCGAAGCAGGAATGGTGTAGTAAGCGTCCCAATCTGCAGTGTTGATGGCAGGGCCCAGGTTGAGCGGGGTACTCCAGTTGGTCCAGGTATCGTCCAGCCTACGCGTCACAAAAATATCATTGTCGCCATAACCTGGCTCGCCCTTGGTAGAGTAGTACAAAGTAACGTTATCTGCCGCTAAAAAAGGGGTGATATCATCTGCAAAAGTATTGACTTGCATACCCAGGTTCAAGGGTTCGCTCCAGCTACTATCGGCTTGCATAAACGATACATACAAATCGCGTCCCCCTTGGGTATCGCTTCGTTCTACGCTCAAAATCAGGGTTTTGGCATCGGCCGAAATACATTCTGACACAAAAGCGGCCCGGTTATAATAATTTTTGATCTTGATAGCTTGCGGTTTTTGCCAGCCATTGGCCGATCGATGGCTCAGGTATAAACCTCTTTGAGCGCTTTGCCCGCCTCCGTAGGTACCATTTAGCAGCAAGGTATTGCCATCAGGCAATACTGAAATTACCTGATTATGGCCTTCATTGTTCAGAGGTCGTCCAGCGTGGGTGATTTTACTCCAGGTATTATTGGCCAAAAGTTGGGTATGCCAAATATCGTTTTTTTGGTTAGGAACAATGTTTTCAGGGTGTTTATCCCGGACCAAATATAGGGTTTTGCCATCGGGTGAAATCACTGGTGCTACTTCGGCATGAGGAGAATTAACCTGATCCCCCAGGTTTTCCTTGGTAGAAGCATCCAGGGATTGTTTCAGCAAATTAATTTTTACGGGAGGATGTTTGATCATCAAATAATCAACCTCGAGCAGCATGTTGTAATTCACATCCAGCCCGACTTTAGTCCCAAATAAAGGTGGATAGGCTATTTCTTGTACTTTGTGCCCATTGATATAAAAACTCAACACAAAGCGTTTTTTTTCAATGGCCAACACATTGGGCTTGCCTATAGAGCGAATGTATTTAGAGGGCGCCCATTTTTTCACATTGTAGTACTTCCGCTTCTTGAACATAGATATGCGATAATAACCGTCGTGGGTTACAATAAAGCTATACATATTGCCCACATCGGCCATGCCCCACATCAACCCCGCCCCGTGCTTTCGAGTGCCTTTTATCTGGGTAAACTTCATTTCAATATAAAAGTCCTGTTTAGGATTGATGTAAATATCTTTATGAAAAACCCTCCCTCCTTTGCGATTCTTATGGTTGATCCGGTATACGCCGTCTACTATCTCAGTGGTGGCCTCCTTGGTATCCTGAATAAGCCAATCGTTTTGGTTGTCATCAAAATCATCTCTAAAAAAAACATTTTCTTGTGCAGATAACTGAACCAGGCCTATCAAGCCAAAAATTATGGTCAAGTATAGCTTTTTCATAGTGCCTAAATTGTTCAAATGAAAATCTTCTAGTCAATATTTATTGCCTTGCTGTATCGCCCAACTTAATCATTTTTTTGCTTTTAGGGGTCTTCTCTACAAAGCCTCAGGCAGAACCTGATGCAAGAATTTTTCTGTTTTTGCGCCTTATTATTGATTTTATACCCTTTATGACAAGAAAAAGAAAAAAAACACCTTCAAAATCAAAGAATTATACAATATTTGTGTGGTAAGGGGCATGTAAAAAAATCGTTTAATTTACGCTTTAATAACTAAACCAAGCCCCCACTATTTCACTAGATTTAGCAACAAAACTATGAGTTGGATCAAGATTATTTCTTATGAAGAAGCTGTCGGTAAGTTAAAATCTTTGTATGATCGGGTAAAAGGTCCTCAAAATAACATAGATAACATACTACAAATACACAGCTTGCGCCCTCACAGCTTAGAAGGCCACATGGTACTTTATAAAAACGTACTACATCATCGTGACAATACGTTGCCTAAATGGTTTTTAGAAAACCTGGGGGTTTTTGTAAGTCACTTGAACCGTTGTGAGTATTGTGTACAACACCATTTTGCGGGTATGAAACGCTTACTCAATGACGATAAAAAATCGCAAGCCATATGGGATGCCATACATGACAACAGCCTCGACCAGGTATATGATCACAAGCAATTGATGGCTTTTGAATATGCTCGAGAGCTTACCCAATATCCCGAAGAGATCAAAGAGGAAACTATCCAAAACATGAGAGAGGCAGGCTGGAAAGACGAAGAGATTTTGGAGATCAATCAAGTGGTGAGTTATTTTGCTTATGCCAACCGTACGGTACAAGGCTTGGGAGTAAACACCAGAGGAGATGTGTTGGGGCTATCGCCGAATAGTAGTGAGGAGAACAATTGGAGTCATCATTAAACTTTCAAATCATATTCCAGACGCCATGTTTGGTTATTAATTACAAAAAGTTAGAAGTAAAACACGTAATCCAAATCCTTTATTACTTCTAACTTTTCGTGATATGCTTTCTAACGAAAGCCAGTCCCCCCTAACCTCGGGGCTTTTTGAGCGGAAAAGGATTCTTTATATTCTTGATTTTTTCCTGAGAAGTCTTCAGCTTTTGTTGTGAAGACATAATTAACTTTGGAATTGCCATCAAAATCGCAATGACAATGAACACGATTGCTATTAAATTGGTAATCATAGGGATTGTTATTTTGGTAGTGTCTTTTGTATGGTATTTTAACGAATATACAGCCGAATGCCTTGAAAAGATAATGTATTTCCTCCCAAACATTACATCTCACAAAAATAGTTCGGTTTTACCCACGTTTTTTTGGGTGAGATAAGTAGTAAAAAATAGTTTTTTTTAGTAGATTCACTTTATACACACAAAACTAGATTTACCTCCAACCCTTCCTTATTACTTCTTAAAACTCCATAAAGAGAGTCTCAACAAACTCCCTTGAAGATACTGTCTTCTATCGAGGTTTTTGAATTGTTCATCGAAATGTGGTTTGATTTGTGTAACTTCTAGGTGTAATTTGTGTGTATAACAAGTACATTCTGCTACCATTTAATAAAAAAATACATTAGGCAATCATGAAAAGTTTAATTATTCAGGAAGATAAGTATACCCCTTATATTTCGTTCGATGTTGATTCAAACCAATTTGAAATAGCGGGAGAATCATACAGTGAATATACCCTACAGTTTTTTGAGCCAGTATTAGAGTGGCTCAACCAGTACCTGTCCAAAAATGACCGTCCCATTACTTTTAGTTTCCGCATGACGTACTATAACACCAGTACTTCAAGAAGGTTTTTTGAGATTCTTAAAATTTTAGAAGACTTTTATCAGCACAGCAGTGCGGCGCTCAATGTCAATTGGTTTGCCAACTCAAACGACATGGATATGATTGAGGCAGGTGAAGATTATCAGGAAGATTTCAGCAATCTACCGTTCAACATATTGATACAAGAAATGAACTAAACCTGTTTTATTTCTTTCATCTCAGAGTTGATCGTTTACTAACCTACACTACAAAGAAACATTTCAATAAATATTGAGGAATTAGTCTATTGCATAAAATGCTCACGTCGGAAGACTTGAATGGGTATTCTTTTGCTTTTTCGTAACCTAATAGTGTTCAAATTACTTGTATACTATTTTTTTACTATGCTTCGTATGTCTTAAATTTTACTCTGACATCGTATAGAGAAAATAGAGCTAATTTCTAGCTTATTATAAAGGATGATTACGATAGTTTTCATCCTTTTTTATTGTACTCAAGATCACCTCCGTGAAAAAGCTGTGGTCATTACTGGCAAAATCCCTAAAAACTTCATTATTTCGCAGGTTCTTAACTTTTTGGTTACGTTAATTTGATTGTTTATTAAAACCTCACCCAATCAGGCAAAGATTATCTGGGTCTTATTTTTTCCATTTCAATGAATACTTTCTCCAACATTAAGGAATTGTTGCGTACGCTGGACCGGGAAAGCGAACTATTGACTGAAATGTTTACCAAACGAAAAAGCCTTTCATTTAAATATGATATGGCGTTGGCATTGGTAAAGTTCGACGAAGGGCGTCTTCAGCACTTGTTAAGTCACTCAGTCATTACCCAAAATGACGGTTTTTTGGAGATTGATGCGCAGTTCCTGGATTTCTTTGAACAAATTCTGGGAGTCAATGAGGAAATTAACATTTCTTACATCAACGAGAACATCAAGAGCATTCGGGAAAACATTGTATATTATTTACAAGAAGAAAACGCCAATCGATCTTATGGCTATTTGCGGGTAATCAAAAATACTTTTAAAAAGATAGGCCTCATCACGGTTAGAAACGTGGTAGATCTACGTCGTAATATAGATACTACCTTCAAAAACGAACCCAATTACCGCAACAAAAAAACCAAGTTAGAAAACCTTGACGGCAAAAGAGTTGATATCACGAGGTTGATTCAAGAAACCCAACGCCTGATAGAACAGGAAGAACCAACTTTCTTTAAATCTGACCTGGACGAGGAGTTTCTTCGTATCATTACCCAGCTGAAGCTGATCCTGCGAGAATGCATCCATAACTTGATTGAGATTGAGAAGCAAATCATCGATTATCTCAACCAAATCAAGCAACAGAGTGGTTTTTTGGAAAAGCTGAGAAAAATCAAATACCTCAAAGATCAATTCATTATTGAATCGAGCACCAACATCAAGAAAGTCCTGACTAGTGAAAACGCGGTAATGTTTGAAAACCGCCCAGCCTATCAGTTAAAGCTTTCGATGGATTTGCTCAACAGTGATCAGGAAACCTTTGAAAGCATTCAGAAAATTGCCCTACAATTAAAAAATGAGCAGAAGTTTCGCCACCGTTTGGCGGATAAAATATCGCTGGAATACCTCGAGGATCAGGTAGAAGAAGACACTTTTATCAATCTTGAGGAAATCAAAAATAACTTTGTAGCTGGTAGCCACGACCTGTTTACTTTTGTGCTACATTATGGTTTTATCCAAGAGGTTAGTTTCAACGATCGAGTGGCGTTATACTGCCAGATCGTGTCTCAATACGAAACCGAATTGAACGTAACCGATGAGTATCGTACTAGTTTAGACCAGGTAGAATACGCCTTGGTGTATCCAAAATAGTTTTCATACTACTGTTGGACGTTAAGACATGGTCATCTCAGTTTGTATCTCCACCACCGAAAATGTCTAATAGTATGGTGGTTTTAAAATATAGTCTTTAAAAAAGTAGGTCTAGTCAATATGATTCGACAAATCACAAAATACACTGCTGAAATTTTTGAAATCCTAAGTAAGGGCAACTTTATCAGTGCCAATAGCTCTGATCCCTTAATTCAGAAATTGTACGCCATTATAGATGAGGAAGAAAACTTTGAAGCCCTGCACGATTACTTTGGAGGCATCAAGTTTCAGCTTGAACGAGGCGATGATTATTTTTACTTTAGCCGAAATGTGCCTAAAGCTACCCTTGAAAAAAAGCTGGAAGCAGCTTATAAGTGGATTGACATTGTTGATTTCTTCAAAACTTTTGATAGTGCCTTTGGGGTCGGGTTTCGCTTTACCCCAGCCGACATCAACGTCAAGCTCAAAACCGATACTGACCTAAAAAATAAGCTTGACAGCTTGCAAAAAACCTTTGGGCGTAAAAACCAGGCAGGCGAAACCAAGAAAACCAGCTACAGTGACGTAATCAACCGATTGGTGGATCAATTGCGTAGCCAAAACTTTGTAGAACTACAGGACGAGGTATTGAAAAATTATAAAGTTTTGACATCGTTTAGATACCTCGAGGAACTGATTTTAAGAATTGATATTGCAGAAGAGATAGAAGATGAGATTCCTGAATAGAATTATATTTATTAATAGTGCTTCCATTAAGTACGCGGAAGTAAAACTGGATGGAAACGTGCATTTTATAGGCACTCAGGGAGTAGGTAAGAGTACTTTACTAAGAGCCATATTGTTTTTTTATAATGCCGACAAGAATAATCTAGGCATTCCCAAAGCAACTCCGCAAGGCAAGAAAAGTTTTGATGATTATTATTTTCCCAAAGCCAATTCATACATTGTATATGAGGTGAAAAAAGGCGATTTTGAGTTTTTTGTGTTGGCTTTTCGCAATCAAGGACGGGCCTCTTTCCGTTTTTTCGATACTGCTTTTGATCGCAATTTACTCATTGATGACCAAGGAGGCGTGTTGGAACAAGGACAGATCAGAAATACGCTGGGGCAGCGGGTAAACTACTCCAACATTGTCAACAACTATCAGGAATATCGTGATATTATATATGGTAATAATCGAGGATTAGATCAATCGTTTCGTAAGTACTCTATTTTAGAAAGTAAGCAGTATCATAGCATTCCTCGCACTATCCAAAATGTATTTTTAAATTCTAAATTGGACGCCGAGTTTATCAAAGAAACCATCATCAAATCCTTGGATGAAGATGAGATCAAGATAGACCTGGAAACCTACGCCCATAGCCACTTGCGGGATTTTGAAACGGAACTACATGATGTCAATGTGTGGCAACGTGCCAATGCTCAAGGAGAACTGATTGTAAAAAAGCAGGCAGATCAGATTTTACAACTGGTGCTCCACTACAAAGCCCTGGAAGCCGAAAAAACCACGGTCAGCAAGCAATTGGGCTGGGTAATGCAACACCTTGAAAACCAACAGCCTAAGATCGATAAGGAATTACAAAAAAATACCGAGAAAAAAGACAATCTCATCACCCGTCAGGCTCGTCAAAGGAAGTCTTTTGAAGAAAAAAAGGAACGCATCCAACGTAAGCTCAATGTACTGGATAATGATCTGAAAAAGGCCAAGGATAAAAAGCAGGCTTACGAAAAACAAGACATTGAAGGGATCATTCAGCGAGTAAACAAGCAAGCTACCCTAGAAGATCAGCAAAAGGTATTGGCCGAAGAAAAACAATTGCTCACCGCTCGTTTTACCCAAATAGAGCACAAGTACCAGGCGCTGATCAATCAGGCTAACAACGCTCTTGCAAAGTTTAAAAACGATCAGAATGAACGAAAAAACAGTTTAAATGAAGCGTTTTTTCAATGGAAAGAAGAGTTGCGAACCCGCTTTGAAGAGATACGGGAAAACATCAGGGTGCGACACGAGAACTCGGTCAACCAAGCCTTGGAAACCATTCAAATCAAAGAATCTAAAATCACTGAGCTAGAACGTAAAAAGGCCGCTACAACCTATGAGCGGTTTTATGAAGAAGACCTCACCCAACTCCGACAGCAACAACAACAACTGCAACAGGATAAAGTAGCCGCGGAGCAAACGATCAAAAAAGCCCAGGAAAATATTGAGTATACTCAGCAAAAATGGACCCTGGAACAGGAGGCACTGGAGCACAAATACCAGATAAAAAGAGCGCAACTGGACCAAGAGCAAAAGGCGGTGTTGGATCAAATGGCAAAAATTGAGGCCAAAATCGCGGATAGTAAGGATTCTTTGTATGGTTGGCTGAGTCAGCATGTACCCGATTGGCCAAGCCACATCGGGAAGGTAATTGATGAAGAACGGGTACTTTTTGCCAAAAATCTCCATCCCAAACTAAACCCCACATCAGGTAAAGCTACCAACAAAAATGCCCCCTTGCTTAGTTTTTATGGGGTAGAACTAGACCTGAGCCAAATCGATAAAAAAGTAAATACGGTACAGGATTATGAAGCTGATTTGGAGCGCCTCGGAGAGCAAGTAAACTCGCTGAAGCGAAAGCTACACCTCGCTGAAACTCAACTGGAAAAAGATCAGGCGAATCTGAAGAAAAAGCATCAGACTGAAATCAACCATACCAAAAACCAAATTAAAGAAAGCGAATATCAGGCTGAGCAACTTCAGCTTAAGCTGGATGAGCTTACCGTAGGCCTTGAAGAATTGCAAGAAAAAGCAAACCGGGAGAAAAAAGCGGCCCTGACCGAAATAGAAGCTCAGTTGGAATTGACTAGGGTAGATCTAAGCGAAGCACAAAATACTTACCAGGCACTGAAGCAAGGGATTCAAAAAGAAATTAACCGCAAAAAACAAGAACACGAAACCCAAATAGATACCCAGGTAAAAGCCAAAGAACAGAAAGTTGCTGCGCTACAAGAAGAGGTACAACAACAAGTCGCTACTACCCAACAACGTGTTCAAAAGCTCAAACAGCAACAAACTACGGAGCTACAAGAAGAAGGGGTCAATACTGATCGTATTGATGAAATAGAAACCCAACTTGCCGATTTGCAACAAACACTGGATTTTATCAAGGCGCATACTGGGTTGGTATTTGAATATCAAAAGGATAAGCGGGATTTTATAGATAAGATTGACGAATTTAAAGATGATAAAGCCAACTGGCAACAACAGCTAACCTTGGAAAAAACGGCTTATGATCAAAAAAAGGCCATTACCGAAGAAAAACTCAAGGAAGTAGATCAAGCATTGGTGGACTTAAACCAACAACACCAAGCGCTGGAAGAAGATATGGAGGAATTCGAACGTTTCAAACAAACCCCTTGGTTCGAGATCATTGCTATAGATATGGAGGATTACAACAAGCAAGATCAAACCAATGAAAGGGCTAAAGGGTTGATGGACGTTATCCGACAAAAGGTGTTTACCAGCAATAAGGCTTTGAATGACCTCAAAGCCTCAGTCAATGCTTTTACCAGTAATTTCAAAGAAAAAAATATCTTCCATTTCAAAACCAATTTTAACCGGGAAAATGATTATCTGGCGTTCGCCGAAGGCTTGAAAGAGTTTATTGCTGAGGACAAAATCACGGAGTTTTACAAAAGGGTCAATCAACGGTTTATTGACATTATTCGACAGATTGCCCGTGAAACCTCTGAACTAAAGGCCAAAGAGGGAAAAATCAGCCAAATTGTACATAAAATCAATCAGGACTTTGCTTCGCGAAACTTTGTGCAGGCCATTAAGCATGTGGAGCTCAGGCTGGTAGAAAGCTCCAATCGAGTGATGATGTTGTTGCTGGAAATCAAGAAGTTTTTTGAGGAGCATTTGATTGAGTTAGGAGACATTAACCTCTTTGCGGAGAAAGGCAGTCAAAAAAGCCACGAACGCACTGTAAAGTTGTTGCAGCGACTGGTAAAGGAAATGGACAATTACAAAGGAGGTAATGAGCTTAAGCTATCCGATTCGTTTGATTTGGAGTTTAAGATTATCGAAAATGACAACGATACTGGATGGACCCAAAAACTAAGCAATGTGGGGTCTGAGGGTACCGATGTATTGGTAAAGGCGATGATCAATATTATGCTGTTGAACGTGTTTAAAGAGTCGGCTTCTCGCAATTTTGACGATTTCAAGCTGCATTGTATGATGGATGAGATTGGCCGCTTGCACCCCAGCAACATTGAGGGTATTTTGAAGTTTGCCAATGCCCGAAA
The DNA here is from genome assembly GCA_003483885.1 of Microscillaceae bacterium. GTDB lineage: Bacteria > Bacteroidota > Bacteroidia > Cytophagales > Microscillaceae > Microscilla. The sequence continues at coordinate 7,276 of DMXI01000150.1, read as the reverse complement.
TATCTTGCTCATCAATGGGTCGCCCACAAGTAGCAACCCTACCGACTATAAACACGTGTACAAGCTCTCTAAAGACAAGTACAATGTCACGACGGTGAAACGATTGTTGAGTAATGTTTCTAAGCTTACCAAGTTAGAAGCATAAACCCCTGAATGTCTTTATGCCTCGCTAAAACCCACAAAAAAACACCTGCCAAGTTTTGCAACCTGACAGGTGTTTTTACATAATAGCTATAATGCTTATTTCTGCGACTTAAACTCTAACAACAACTGCGTCATTTGATTGTTTAAAAGATCATTTTCTGCCTTGTTATCTTCTTTTCGACGAGCCTCTACCCATTGGTAATACAACTTCTCAAAAGTTTGCATTTGTTCAATATTAAGCCAGCGTAAGTCGGTTTTTACATTGGCAGGTTTGCACTCATTTACAGTATCCCGGAACATAGAACGGAATTCCAAGTCGTTGAAACGTGCCGTCCAGCTTGGCAATAACAGCGTAGTTTGGTATACAAAGAAACTCTCTGGTACAAGACTATCTTCGTCCGAGTTTTGGATATAAAAAGCAATCTTTTCTTCAAAAGGACGAATATCTTCCTTGTTTGCCAGGAATTTATACACTCGTTCCATTTTTTCATGAATCTCCTGTACCGACTCATAAGCTTTCAGGCTCACAAAGTGCATGCTATTGTCTGCCGTATGGAAGCGAATTTCAAAATCGCCATCTTCTCTACGCTCTACTGAGTAGTTTTCGTAGATACTCAAATGCCCTACCTTGTCTTTTTGTTCCTTCTTGGGTGGTCTTAACTCTTCTACTTTGGCCAAACGCTCCTGAAAAGTATAACGACTATCAGAACGCAAGAAGTTTTCTCCATTTTCGTCTACCAAGTAAATTCCAAACTTTTGATCTGAAACCTCAGGACGCAGCAAAATATGTTCAAATAAGTGGAAACCTTCGCTGCGAATGTTCAGGTCACGGAGATAATCTACAATGACCGAAATGGCGTTGGTAGCATCTTCTTCGTTGTCATACAAGGCAATCAACAACGATTGCTCCTGCTTGGGCGATTTAAAAATCACACAATATTTTTCGTTATCAATCGGGTGAACTCCTACCTGATAATTTTTGAGGCTAAGTCCATACACCAAAAACTCCGCATCAATCAACTTGGCACGCATAAACACCGTTTTCTCTAACAATTGGTGTCGGTAGCCATCGGCTTCTTTTTTAAGGTGTAAGGTAAGATCCTCAGTATCTATGTAATCAAACGATTCCTCTACAATGCCTTCGTTGAGGCTCGCTTGGGCAATATCGGTTTCGTTGGCCCATTGCCTTTTCATACGATTAGGGGCTGTTTTGTCCAACAACATAAATTCCTGATCGTCAAAAGGCTTGAGTAATGGGTGTTTTTTGGGTAACTCCTGGTGCGCTGAATCAGGGGTAAAACCAAACCCAAGTAAAATATTGATTTTCGTTTCCAAGCCAGGCACGTTCTCAGTACCGATTACCTCTTTGCGGTAGTCATAAGCACGGGAACGGTGTTGGTTCATTTTTACCAAATGCTCAAAGAAACGGCTCTTATTCTTGATGAGGTAATTTTTATAATCCTTAGAGCGGAAATAATAATTTTTTTGCGAAGTAGCATAACGCATGTAGTCTTCCCCGTGGATCGCCAACAGAAAATCCAAAATTCGGTTACGACGATCAATAAAATTATCCTGTGAGGTCACTAACTTATTTAGCCCTTCTTCGTAACTGGCTGGAATCTTTACCTCTCCTTCTATCCCATTGGCAATAAACTCTCCATCAGTACGACGATACAAAGGTTCTACATCGGGTACTGCATTCAGGTTTTGTTGGAAATAGGTTTGCTGAATGCCATTGGTGGTAGAAAACAAATCTTTTACATGAGACAATTGCGCCAAGTGATTTGTTAGTAGCTGCTCAAATAAGAGCAAGAAACCTTTCAATTGCTTGGCTTGGGCTTTGCGCAACTCCCCTCCTCCCATAGGAACTCCGTGCTCGCCAATGCCATATACTTGCGGAAACAAGTTTTGTAAAGAATGATAAGATTCAATATTTAGGGGGCGTCCGGTGGGCACTTCTACCTTTTCTTCGTTCAAGCGGTATACCCGTTTGTGGGCCGATTCCAACTCATTGTATTTACGCTTGGTCAAGATCAAGTCCAACGAGTTGTACTCTACATCTCCCTTATAAAAGTTGATTTCGTTACCTCCCCGAGGCAAGTCAGTGTTAAACTCCAGTACCGGAATTAGTTTTTTACCTACAACGATTTGGTTGTCGTGTACTTTGTTGTCTACCAACAAATACAAGTCCTTTACACTGGCTACACCTTCGATCTGCATGATGATCTTGATCACTTCCGAAATCAAAATACGCTCCGTTTTAGCAATCAACTCCTCTTCCCGAATAAACCCGTGTTTCAACAAGGGGCCATTGTAAATTTCATCCAGTTTGTAGTCTTTTTCAATCATTTCTTTAAGCGAGTAAAAACTCACCGTAGGATTGAAATATTCGTTGAGGTCAAAAAGGATTTGAGCCAAAATACGCTCTACTTCATCCATTCGCTTGATCTCAATATCGGCTTTGATCTGGATGGGGAGGGTATCTACAATTACAATTTCGTCGATGTCTTCGCAAATATTTCGGTTCGAGCAAAACACATCTTTGATACCAGTAATAATTTTTTGAGTGGTCTCTTCGGTTTCCAATTCGTCGTGAATATCGACATATACTTTGTATAAACCGTTGAGCGAGTTTTCCCGAGGATCAGTAGGGAAAAACCAAATATTTTTTACCTCAGGCAGTTCATCCAATATCAGCTTGCGGTAATCATTCATGGTCAGCGCGTTGCAGGAAAGTATCTCGCTGGACTCATAAAAAATCTTTTTATTATCGGATTTGTTGTAGAGGTGGTCTTCAATGGCGGCATCTGCTCGGTTATTGAGCTCTACAATGGCATCGCAAAGGTATTCTAAAATGGTAACCCCTGGGTCGTGGGTGTTGTAGTCGGTCCAGAAGTTGCCGGTGAGCTGCTGGATCATCTCTAACCCTTCTTCGTATAGCGCCTCGCTGTTAAACGCTTTGTTTTCTAATAACTCGTTCGTTATAAAAGTTTGTTCTGCCATAAAACTAATGGTTAGCTCTGATTTCGTCTAGTTTTTTATTTATTGGGTGACTGTAGTTGTTGGTTTGCTTGTTCGTTGAGTTTCCCGATCAATTCATATACCTCCGAAAAAGGCATTTGCCCCAAGGCCTTAAAAATCAAATTGGCCTCGTCTAAGCTCAACTGAAAATGCACCAAGGCTTTATTGGTTTCTCTATCCTGCATACAAGTTTTATAAATTTTTAAGCGGCGGTAATATCACCTCAGTTCCTAATGGTAAATAACGAGAAGTAAACCCATTAAATCTGGCAATGGCGGTATCCAATTTATTATCCCCATAAATTTCGTAACACATGTGGCGTAGGCCATATCCTGCTTTGACTACCTTCACGTGGGTCATATCAGGCGAGTTCTTGTTCATGATTTTCTCCTCTTCATCCGTAAGGGTGGTTTCTTTGAAAGAACAAGTAAGTTCCGCCCGAAGTGCCTTTCCATCTGAACCAAACAAAGTGTATTTCACCGTCAGACTTGTTAGGCGGCATGCAGCATCGATATCTCCCCATTTTATTTTAACATAGGTGGCTTCATGCTCCGAACTATTATATCCATAAGTAACTTCTCGAAATAGTTTTAGCTGATCTTCCACTGGGTCTGCATCAGGATCAATCAATTTTGTTCCGTCCAGAATGAGGTTGAAATCATAGGTTTCGTTGTCTATGGATACAAACTGCAGGTGAGGTTTGATAGAACCAGGAACCTGTAGAGGATTGTATTGAATTCCTACTTTGTTGGAGATATTACTAGGGTTAATAATTGCCTCAAATGACTCACCCTCAGTAAAAGTTGAGCCTTTGTAATAAAAACTAGTAAGCTTAAGTTTGCTAGTTTCTCCACCTGAACCAAAATCTAACATTTTTATTAAATTTATTTCTTACAACAAAATTTCAAATTATTTTATATTGTTACAACCAATCGGCACTCGATAACCAGTGCTATACCTTCTGAGACCTTCAGCATACATTCCACCTCCCTGATGCTCTTGAATAAAGGTAAAGTATTGGTAGCCACAATCTCCATTAGACCATTTACCTACACAAGCCGCTTCTATCATACGCCCTTTGATGGCTCCTGTGGTAGGATCAGTCACCGTTTGCCAAGTAGGCGAGGTGATGATGGCTCTTGTAAATTGAGTATCCCATCCAGCGGCTGTTCCAAAACGTTGGATGGCTTCTACAATCTTTTGCTCAAGCGCCGCATTGGTCATCATTGGCTGGGGTAATTTTTTACTGTCCAAATAGGCTTTTTTGAAAGCGCTTGCGTTCTTTTTGGCTTGGGTTAGGTGTTCTGAGCAATCTAGAGTAAATGCTCCATATACATCATTATAATTTTTCCCCATAACCTCAAATTTCACCTTTATCAAGTGATCAGTAGCACCTAAGTTTTGTACTGCATTTGTGATGCTCATTGCTGTTTTTACATTCATCTCCGCTCTCAAACTCGCTGGACACACCTGAAACACCACATAGTTTTTTGTCAGTTCTTGAACAGAAATAGGCAAAGAACGTTGGATAAAACCTCCCCATTTTTTCATTTCCGAACCATCGGCATCTTCGGTAGTGCCTATCGCAAATGTTAATTCGTTTTGTCCATTAATATACAATTTGTATTTCTCTAATGGTTTGGACAAGTAGGCTACCGCCCAAACTGCCTCTCCTACCTTGAAAGAAGTTTTCATTTTAGAAAAGTCTTCTTTTCCCACTACTGGCTTCTCTGAAAAGAAAACAATTTTGTTACTATTTTTTTGATGAAAAGTACTTGTGGCATTCAATATAATTGTTTGCCCTTTCCAAATTTGTTCTTTTTTAAAAAACTTACGTCTATGCTTAAGTTTGCGCTTAACCACGAATACATGAGCTTGCAACACTTTTCTAGATCTGTTAAGGTATAATATTCTAATGTAATCTTTAGGTGAGGCATCAAGGCGAGAGTAGCGGCCATCAGATAATTTCTTTTCAAATATTTTTTTAGAATTATCTATTGGTTTATAGGTATGAGATATTCTATTATTTCCTTTGGCAGAAAGCCAAACTACTTGAATGTAATTTCCTTTTTTTTGCTTGATGAATGCTTTCTTCACTCCTACTTGAGAGCTATAGTAATCACCCTCAAGCGAGGTTTGGGCATAAGATTGGAAAGCAAAGAAACACGTGAGCAGGGTTAAGAGCAGTGTTTTGGATGAGTTCATAAGCTGTGTATTTAGTATAAATGTTTTGTAGTGTTCGATGTTCTGTCTAAATAGTAATAAGGGTTTGTGTAGTTCGTTTTTTCTCCGCAAGTATTACACCAATTATGTGGTTCCTGATTTGGTGGTAAATATACCACTTTCAAGGCAAAATTATTAGCCCATGAGCAATTATTGCGTAGGTAATTATGATTTGATAATCTTACTTCCCTCAAGAACCTTCAAACAACCGGATTATTTTACGAAAGTGATTACTTTTTGGTTCTCTTACACAAAATATCTTTTACGGGTCCATGGGGCAAAACCACCAACGTTGATTCAAAAGCGCCATTGCGGTACCATTGAAACACTCGGTTTATTTGATAGCTGCAATGCCCGTCGTCCCATTTTCTCACTACGGCTACCTTGATTTCCCGCCCCTTAATTTCCTCAGAGAAGTCTTTGTGTACCAAGGTCCAATCAGCTTCTATTAGGCGTACCTTCTGATAAGTGTAAGGCAAATTCTGGGCATTTGTACTTGATTTCTTCAATAGTTGCTCCAAAACAGTCTGTTCAATTGCGGGTAATGTCTTGTGGCGAAGAGGCAATCGCACACTCTTGAGGCGACGTTTGGCCAGTGACTTGTATTTACTGATCAGTCGCTTATGGTATTTCCCAGCCTTATACCTAAAGCTCCCCTGAATAGGCAAACGGCCATTGGTTTGGTATTTCCCTGGGGCGTGCAGCTTCAGCCCAATTTGTTGCCCAAAGGTGGGCAAACGAGCCAAGTTGCGTAACAATAGTTCGTTGGTGCGCATTTCATTGGTTTCTCTACTTTTAGTGTTTAGTAATGGTAAAACCACATAATTATTTTCCAGTTCCGCAGAAGTTAACGGGCGGGAATGGAGCACCGCTCCCCAAGTAATAGGTTCGTAAGCCAACCCGGTATACACCCCTGCTTTGAACTGTACCCTGTTTTTATCCAAAAACGCCTTGTACATTTTCAACGGTTGTGACAAATACACTACTGCCCATAATGGCTTATTTGGGGTAAACACTTGAGGAGCGACAGGCACTGCTTGTTTTGCTATGCTTGAGCCTATTACGGGTTTGTCTTTGAAAAACTTTATTTGGTTAACGTAGAGGTTATGCGCTTTACTGGTAGGTTTTAACACTTTGTAGCGTCCAATCCATTGTTGTAAAGCAGGCCATTGAGTGGTTGCTTGTTGTAATGTCTTAGGCGAAGGAGTCAGTATTTGTATCTGTAGCACTTTACGATCATTCCCTGATAAGTAGTAAGCCACTATGCGCTCCCGGCCCAAAAACTCTAAACGGGAGATGTCTAATAACTGAGTCGTAGCCTCATACACCAACTTATCAGCATTTACCAAACGATAGGTTAGCTGAGTGGTGGTACCATCGTATAGATGCCAATGGCCAGTAAATGATTGAGTAGTTATTTTAGTAAAGGTTAGTTGCTTTATGTTAGGTTGGGTGCTCACATAACGCTGAGCGGGCCTAAAGGGCGTTTGGGTTTGTCCAACAACGCTTATGAATACTAATAGGAATGTACCCAAATAGGATAAATTAGCAGGGGGATGCGAATAATACATAGTTTAAATAAATTAAACAAAAGCTGATAAATTTTAAACAATAAGTGTAAATCAAAAAATAAACCAATTCCCCCTTTGGTTCATAAAAAAGGTTTCACTGCTGGAGTACCAGAAAGTGAAACCTTTGATTAGAAATCGAGACGACTTCTATAAAAAATACGTAGGACTTATCTACGTCCTTGTTTTTTTCTTCTACTTTTCTTTCGTCTGCTTGATTTTTTTCGACTTCTCTTGTTTTGAAGTGAGTTATTTTTGTTACGGTATTGCTTTTTCAAGCGTGGATTGTACTTGGGCATATAAAAACCCACCGAAAAGCT
>DMXI01000472.1 GCA_003483885.1 Microscillaceae bacterium | reverse complement strand
GTTTTACATTTTTAATTTAACCCCGCTTCGCGCCAACTTTTCATTTTTCACTTTTAGTTTTTCACTTAGCAACGCGTCACTTGTCCATTTCTAACTACCCACCTTCTTGTCATAACGCTTACCTTTGAGTTATGAAAAATGCCTTACACATTACCCGACTTCGAAGTCTGTTGAATTTGGTAGAAAACAATCATACCAAGCAACTGACTTCGCAAGAGGTGTCAGAAACCACCTTTTATTCTTACCGGAATATCAATCGGATTTTTCGTTCGGTATTTCACAAATCCATCGGGCGCTATATCAAAGAGCTATTGCTACAAGAAGCTGCCCGACAATTGGTGTATACCGACTTGCCCATCACTGATATTGCTTTTGAGTTAAATTACAGTGATTTACAGGCTTTTAACAAAGCTTTTAAAAGAGAGTTTGGTATCTCACCATCTAAATTTAGACAACAAGACCAAGAGAATATGGATGCCTGGATTAAAGCAAAACTTCCTGAGGAAATCAAGCAACTGGACGATTTAAATTATGAAATCAAAAGTTTGCCTGCTACCCGTATTTTGTATCTCACTCATTATGGAGCCTATCAAGCTCCTGAAATCGAGGATTGCTGGGACGCCTTGATTGAGTATGCCGATCAACAGCAACTACTCCAGGAAGACACCAAATACCTGGGCGAAATGTTGGATGATGAAGAAATCACCAAAGACGAGAACTGTCGTTACAATGCTGCCATTACATTATCACCTGATGCAGAAGTAGAGGTTACTGGTTTTTTTGCTACTAAAGAGATCGCTAGTGGCCAATATGCTTGCTTTATGCACAAAGGTGATTATAGCAAAATGGATACACTATATGAGCAAATTTACCTGCATTGGATTGTCAAAAATGAATTTGAGGTTGGGAATTTACCTATTTTGGAGTTTTACTTAAGCGACGAAGAAACCACCCCAAAAGAAGAGCTATTAACTGAAATTTATATCCCCATTATATAAGCACCCAGGCACAACATTGATATGGAACAAATTATTCAAAAAATTGAGCAAAACACCAATACCTTGATCGTCATTATTCTGGTGTTTTCGGTAGTGTTAGCCTTGGTTGAGTTTGGCTGGGAGCTATACACCAAAAAAATAGATCGCAATCGCCTAAAAGAGATGGGGGCCAGTATTTGGGTTTTCTTGTTTAATACCCTTACCGAAAGGGTAGGGAGTGTATTGTACTTTTTGAGCTTTTTTTGGTTGGCAAAATTGATTCCCTGGCAAATTCCAGTCAATACCTGGACCGCCATTGTATGTTTACTGGTCATCGACTTTTTGTATTATTGGGAGCATCGCCTAGAGCACGAAATTCGCCTGCTTTGGGGGTATCATTCTATTCATCATAGTTCTCCAATTTATAATTACACAACTGCTTTGCGCGTATCCTTTTTTGACAACTTCGTGACTTGGGTGTTTTATTTACCTGCGGTGGCGATGGGTTTTCACCCTGCGATTATTTTACTTTCGGTAGGGTTGATGCTTATGTATCAGTTTTGGCTGCATACCGAACTGATTGGTAAAATGGGTTGGTTTGGGAAAATCTTCAATACACCCTCGCATCATCGAGTGCACCATGGGTCCGACGAGATGTATTTGGATAAAAACTATGGAGGGATTTTCATCATTTGGGATCGCTTGTTTGGTACCTTTCAGCAAGAAGAGCAAACTCCCACTTATGGACTCACTACCCAAATAGAAACTGTACACCCGGTAAAGGTACACTTGTTTGAGTTTCAAAATATGGCCAAGGATTTAAAAAAGGCTAAAAACTTCAAAGAAGCCAGTGGCTACCTTCTGAACAAACCCGGCTGGACTCCCGAAGCGCAAGAAAAATAAAAAATTAGACCTGGTAGGTTTCAAAAACTTGTCAGGTCTAAAGCTCAATTTAACAAGAATAAAAATAGTGCATTTTTGAATAACTGCGTAACATTAGTTATTAAGTATACAATACCAAAATCTCAAATATCTTGTTATAAACTACCAGACGCGCCCTGGCGAAATTTAACTCAAAAATGATTTTGCGAGCCTCATCTTTTTTCTTTCCAAAATATCCAAATGCCTGATATATATTTTTATTCTTCCCCAAAAGCTCACGTTCTTCTCCTCGCTCCTTGGTATAGCCGAAATAGATGTTTTTTCGCGAAAGCAAGTTGTTAAAGCTGGACTCCATGTTGCGCCCAGTACGATAAACATAGGGGTAGTTTTTGATGCCCTCGTGCCAGTCTCTAATTTCATAAATGCCGTTTTTGTAATCAATTACCCGATCGAGAATGCTTACATGCTGAGGCGCAAAAACATATTTCTGGCGTTGTTTCCAATAATATTGGACTAATAAATCGCCTCGTTTGGCCCAGTCTACATCTATAGGCACAAAGCCTAAAGCATCAGTTTTGCTTACTAAATTTTCTACATTGATATACTTAGGGATCTTTTGCGATAAATTAGGCTTTTTCTTCTTTTTTTCCTGTTCAACTGTTTTGCTCATCAAATACACTCGTCCGTAAGCCAAGTCATTCAAGCCACTTACCCCAGTAGCCGACATTACCTGACACCAACCATTGACACAGGTATTGCTATCATCATTCAAGCCATTGTAGCCATAGTTATGATATACATTTTTGCCTTCCATTCTGCGGGCACACACCCATATACGGTATTGATAATAAGGGTCTCGTAAAGCATTCAGTTGTGCTTGCAGCGTGTCGTATTGCTGTACTTGTTGCTTAAGCAAAGCATTTTTATAAGCCGATAGTCTTAACTGAAAGTTCTGTAAGCTATTTTGAAACTTTTGAGAAATGGTTCGGATGATTTGTTTAGCGATCGGGTAATTGACCGAATAGCTTGGAATTGAGTCTGTTGTGGCGAGTACCTGATATACCGGAGCCACATTAAACCATAAAAATAATAAACCTAAAATGAGGTATTTCTTCATAGTACGATGAATAACCTGTTTTTCAATTAAATAACAACACAGTTTTATAAAAGCTAAAGTTATGCCACGAGTAACGCCTACTGACTACAATATTTTAGATAGTGAACGAGTATCAGGTTTTATTGATCTATAAAACCTAGTCAGCAGGGGTGGTATCAAACCTCCCAACCTTGCCATAAAGCGTGTCCTTACTCGTGATGATATAAGAGCGCACATAGTAGCGAGTTACCGGAGTAAGATTTTTGATGTTACTGGTAAAAACATCGGTAGTGGTTCTAACTCCAAGTTTGGTAGTGCTATCGCTGATGGTAGGTTCTGTATTGGTCTGTGACCAGCAGTGCCCGTGTTGGCTGATTGGATCGTTGGCATGAATAGAAGTCAACCCAGTGACATCGGCCGAGGAATCTTTGGGAAATATCACCAGGGTAGTTACCAGACTTAAAGGTAGTTCAAAGTTTTTACCATACTCTACCTGGCCATCCTGATCAATAAAGTAGCCTCTAACAAAATATTTAGTATTGGTTAGCAGATTGGTCAGCATACTGGTATAGTTGCCAGGCGAGGTCTTTTCGCCAAGCTGTGTTAATTGGGTGTTGCCATCTATGGTGGGATTAAAAACGGTATCCCAGCAGTGTCCGTGTTGACTAATCTTTTTATTACGTGTGTTCACATCCCGAAGCAAGCCAGTGATTTCAGCAGAAGTATAATCTCGTTTTGAGGTATCACTTTCACCGGTAGTGATAAAGTTTTTCCGTTCAAACTGTACCAGGTTACAGGCTGATAATGCCATAAGGCCAAAAAATATATAAACTCCTAATTTCTTCATTTTTGTTCGTTCCTGTTGGTTTGTGATCATGTATTTAAAATTTCCAGGAAAAGCCAACATTGGGTGTAGGCCCAAAAGGGTTCAAACCAAAGCTAATCACGTTTTGCCTTCTTTCGAGGTTTTTCTTGATTACCTTTCGTTTGTTCAGCTTATTTTTGGTACCTCTGAGCACCACCTTGACAATGTCGTAGGCATACAAACCAGCTGCTAAAGCAAACGAAACCGTAGAAAGTAACCGTTGGCCACTGGCTCGACTATAGGCACTTTGGGTATCGTCCAGGGTAGTAGCATCCAGGTATTCCTGATAACTGTTATTGGCTTGTTGGTTAAGATACAAACCTGCCCCTATTAAACCCCCGACAGCCAGGGTGGTACCTACCCATCGCCATTTTTTCCAACCTTTGAGCGATTTTACGTACATATTTCCCCAGCCAGGCAAAACCGCCGAACGAAGTGCATTGAGTGGACCTCCTAAAAATGGTTCATAAGTCGCATCAATTTTAAACTCCACGTTTTTTCCATTAAAAGCATTCCCTTCTCCCAAATAGTACCAGTAGATTGCTTGATCCTTGCCAGCGATCAAATCTTCGCCTACAGCTCCTTTTACGTTTTTGAGTGGGCCAATAAAGGTAGCCCCACCATCTTGGGTATAGGTAAGTTTTAGATTGTATTTGGCGTAGTAATCCCCAGGTTTTACATTATTTTCTACCAAGCTATAACGAATCATAATCCGTGCACTGTCTTTCTGTAAGACTGGGTCTTGTTGTTCAAAGCTAATCTGAGCATTGGCCGAAATTGCCACGAACAACAGTAAAAATGTATAGAGTGAAAGTTTAGACATATCAATGATGCTTACTTTTGAATTTTGTCACGTAATGTGGTTTTTCTTTTTGTTTGTCTTAGCGTATGTGGGTAAATACCTACTTTGGAAAGATCTGTAAACCAACTATTTGCTGGACTCCAGGACCCTTAGCTCTACCCGTCGATTTTTAGCTTTATTTTCTTCAGAAGTATTAGGCACAATAGGACGATCCTCTCCGAAACCTTTGGTAACGAGGCGGGTATCGTTAATCTTTTGCTCTTTGAGATAAACCGCTACACTTTGTGCTCGACGATCCGAAAGCCGAAGATTTTTTCCTCTGCTTCCTACATTATCTGTGTGGGCTTCTATGCTTAGTTTTACTTTTGGGTTGGCCTTGAGCATTTTTACCACCCGCTCCAGTTCTATAAAAGAAGAATCTCGGAGTTCGGCAGAATTAAAGTCAAAATAAATGTCCTTTAAGGCCAGTTTAGCGCCTTTCTCGAGTTTGGTAAGTTTTACCGACACGGCCTTTGGCTGGGAGTTATTGGTGATTTTTACTTTGTCGGAATGAAAGAAATAGTTCTTAGAAGCATTTACCTCCATATTGTATTCATCTCCTTCCCGGAGGCTTACTTGGATCGTGCGACCTGAGCCATCGGTAGGCTGGATAATGATTTGCTCATTACGGTTTTTATTAGTGAAAACTGCTCCTGCCTGAATGCCCTCGTCTGACTCCAGGTCTTTTACATTGAGCGAAAAATTTTTGACCCGTCTGGAAGCGGTTTGAATGGCTTGACCTAGTTGATTGGCATCTTTGTATTGTTGTACGGTGTATATATTGTATCCTTGAACCTTTTGGGCGGCAATTACAAAATAAGTACCATTATTAGCATTGACTTTACCCTTATAAATAGATAATCCATTGTTATCTTTTATTTCCAGGTCGTAATCGTCTTTTTGCCTGATACGTGCATTATAAACGCTGTTTTTTCGGTCTTTACTACTTAAAGTAATTTGCTCATCCCGATTTTTATTTTTCAAAACAATGTTGACAGGCACATCATTGTTGGATTCAATATCTTGGATTTTCAAACCAAAACGTGTCCTTTTGGGACGCATATAAATCACTCTCGATGCTTGATAGGCAATTTTTTGTCCGGTAAGATCATATACCAGCGTGGTATCATCATAATCCTGAAGTGAGAGTTTGATATTGTATTTTTGGTAAATAGGTAAATTCAAGGCTTCTTGATCGGTACGAAATCTACCAGGATATCCATTGACCACATTATTAGCCGAATCCAGAATTTGTAAGTTAGGACGCAATGTTTTGTTGTTTTCTTCAGCGTCTTTTACCGTTACATTGAGGATTGCATTGGCTACATCAAAATTAGTTCGTCGTGTACGGGGAGTTGTTAATTTTATTTGTGAGTAACATTCAAGTCCTAACAAAAAAATGAATAGTATAGTTAAATATCCAGTAATCTTCACGCTCATATATTGTGTGTTTTAGAATAAGGGCAAAATTTAGGAACTTTATTCCAGAATATAAAACTCATCCCTGGTATTAGAGTTTGTGAGAGTAAGGGTTTTTTGCCAAAAAAACTTGTTATCTATCTACAAAAAGCCAGTGCTTGGTATTTGTACCCATTACTACGAAAAATTGATACAAATAATGAAGGCAAATGGCTTATTTGCAATAAATGAGGAGGTTTTTTTTGAATACTGGGTATAGGAGTGTAACTTGCAATGCATAATACTCGTTATATTCTTCGTAAGACTAAAGTAAAAACTTGCAATCAACAGTATTTTTTTGTTTATTTATCTAATTGTTCGCAGAAACAAAACCTTATAAAACATGAATAAAGCATCAAAACTCGTTCTTTTTGTAGTACTGATTTTGGCAGGGCTAATAGCCTTTAAATTCGTTTATGGAATGTTCAAAAACGTGATGTTCATTGCCATTATCGGTATTATTGGTATTTTAGCATACCGATTTGTATTCGGGTCTAAAAAAGGAAGCAAGAAATAAAGACCATCCATAAGGTCTAAGCATATGTAGCTCACTCCCAAACCAGGGGTGGGCTTTTTTGTTGCCTGATAATCTTTTACCCTCAAAATTCTCTCCTTTTCTTTCCTATCCATTTTATTAATTATAGATACATAAGAAATTTTGTTTTAGTGTAACCGCTTGATAGTTAGACTATTATTAAGCCTAATAGACTACATTTGGTGCGTTTTGATTTTTGAAAATCAAGCGGTGATAACCAAAAGGTGTCAATTGTAGTTTGGTTGATTGAAGATGTTTTCGGAACCCAGAAACATTATAACAAAAAACACCAAAATCAGGATTAATAGTAATCGTTTATGACAAACACCTTTAAACAAATTTCGACAGCAAGATGGTTTCACAGCACTGTCACAGTTGCCATACTCATAGCCGCCGTATTGGTTGGAATGTCGACCTATGAGGCGTTTGCTGCCAAACACAACAGTTTGTTAGAGATGCTCAATACCATAGTGCTTATTATTTTTATTATGGAGCTAGCTGTAAAAATGTTGGCTGAAGGCAATCAACCCTGGAGATACTTCGATGATGGATGGAATATATTTGATTTTGTGATTGTAATCACTGCATTTCTGCCCTTTGGAGGGAGCTCAATTGCTATTTTACGTTTATTGCGTCTATTAAGAGTACTTAAACTCATCAAAGCCCTGCCCAAACTACAAGTGTTGGTAGAAACCCTGCTCAAGAGCATTCCTTCAATGGCATACGTTTCACTTTTGCTGTTTTTATTATTTTATATTTATGCAGTAGCAGGAGTGTTTATTTTTGGCGAAAATGATCCGGTTCATTTCAAAAACCTGCAAATGTCTATGCTTACCTTATTTCGGGTAGTGACCTTAGAAGACTGGACCGATGTCATGTACATCAATATGTATGGTTGTGCCAACTATGGATACGAAGGTAGTGCCGCTCTTTGTAACAACTCCCAAGCGTTTACCATTATCAGCCCTTTGTATTTTGTATCTTTTGTGTTGTTGGGCACTATGATTATGCTAAACCTGTTTATTGGCGTGATTATGAATGGAATGGATGAGGCTAAACAAGAAGCAGTGACTTCTAAAACCTTGGAAACGAAAGAAACACAGGTCAATCAAGTCGTGACAGAAGTTAGTTTAGAGCAACTAGAAGAAAAGCTACGTGAAATACAGGACCTAGTACAAAACCTCAAAGGAGCCAGTTCAGAGTCTGTCTCTGTGTCAACAAATGCCCTGGAAGAGAGCAAGTTGGTTGGGTAGCGTGACCATTTTAATATATTTATTGGCACATTCTCAGTAGGGAATGTGCTTTTTTATAGCAAAGAATACAGTTTAAAGTATTAGGACGCGATCATCTGATGGACTTTAATACTTTTATTCATAGAAGTCGTCTCGACTTTTAGGATGTTGTTGAGAATAGCTACTTTTGTTCAATAACAAAGCGATTTTTTTGAGGCATAGCAGCGCTATGGCGATAAAAAATTGCAAAGTTAGTGGGCAAAATGAGTTATTTGTAATTCATTATTAAAAGTCGAGACAACTTCATAATCTTTGTGTTCTTATCAAAGCACCGAACACATAGTAAGGTGTATCTATTTTTATTTTATATTTTTCTACAAAAATGCCGGTTTTTATTGATCAAATGCAAAGGCGCGTTGAGCTAGCAGGAGCAGAGCCTCCACAAAGAATTATTTCATTGGTACCTTCCCAAACCGAATTATTGTTCGACCTGGGGCTTGAAGACCAAATCGTAGGGGTGACCAAGTTTTGTATACACCCCCAGGCCCTATGCAAACAAACCACTAAGGTAGGAGGGACCAAAAAGTTTAATTTTGAGGCCATTGCGTCACTCAAGCCCGACTTGATCATTGGCAACAAAGAAGAAAATTATAAGGAAGGGATAGAAGCACTCGAGCAAGATTATTCGGTATGGATGAGTGACATCTTTGATTTGCAAGATGCATTGCGTATGATGCAGGAAGTAGGCAAGCTTACGCATACAGAAGCTCGAGCCAATAATCTGGTAGCTGAGGTAAGCCGTGGATTTGAAAAATTGGCACAAACAATAGTAAATGCTCAACCTTGTAAAGTAGCTTATTTTATTTGGCGAAACCCTATGATGGGAGTAGGGGCCAATACATTTATCGATGAAATGATTAAGCTTTGCGGATGGCAAAATGTGTTAGAAAACGAAGCTCGTTACCCCGAAATATCCCCAGTACAGCTAAAAGAGCTTAATCCTGATTTGATTTTACTTTCATCTGAGCCTTACCCCTTCAAAGATAAGCACCTCCAGGAATTTCAGGATATCTGTCCCGAGGCTCAAGTGTTGTTAGTAGATGGGGAAATGTTTTCTTGGTATGGAAGCCGACTCAAGCAGGCACCTGGTTATTTGAGCGAATTGGTACAAACTACGGCGAGTTAATCTATCTTAGCCAAGTTATTTTTAACTTCCCGAGCCTTGGCTGGAAAATCGGTAATCAATCCATCTACCCCCATTTGCAGCAGTTTACGTATGTCTTTTGGCTGATTGACTGTCCAGACAAAAATCCGCTGCTTTTGCTTATGAATTTGGTCAATTACATTTTTGGTAGTGAATAAGTACATAGTATTAATCGCTTCTACCTTTTTGTATTGAGTGATTTTACCTTTGCCCAGTTTTTTATTGTAGTGATAAGGTAGAAACAAGGGGAAGTTGCCTAATACTAATTGGTGTTTTTCGAGAGGAGAGCCAAGTTCACGCAGGTGGATGGCTACTTTAGGATCAAAAGATTGTACCACACACCATTTGCTGGCTTTATGTGCTTTGACCAAATCATTCACCTTTTGACTAATATTACGCCCACTCTTTTTAATTTCTATCAATAGTTGCGCCTTACCCTGCACCAATTGTAGCACTTCATCTAAGGTAGGAATTTTTTCACCCTGGTATTGGCTCGAAAACCAACTTCCCGCGTCAAGTTTTTTAGCCTCGGCCAAAGTGAGTGAATCTATTGACCCTTGTCCGTTGGTCGTACGGTTTACAGTTTCGTCGTGGAGTACCACTAAGTGCCCATCTTTGGTCAAAAACACGTCAATTTCTATCATATCTGCTTTTTGCTCCAAGGCTAACTTTATGGCCGCGAGGGTGTTTTCAGGAGCTTGGCCCGAAGCACCTCGATGAGCAATAATGAGCGCTTTGGTATTATAGGTACTGTAGCTACGAAACCTTTCTTTCCAATAAAAATCTCCCGTGAGCAAAATCAGAAATCCGAGTAATAAAAGTACCAACAAGGTTTTGAATAAAAAGCGAATCAGTTTCAAGAAATTGTAGGGTCTATCGTGGGCAAAAATAAAACCCCAAAATCGAATTGATAATGGGGTTTTTGGTGA
>DMXI01000665.1 GCA_003483885.1 Microscillaceae bacterium | reverse complement strand
ACTCTACGACACCTTTCATTGTCTTTGATTTCTTAGGTTTTGATTTTTGAAAACCAGGAGAGCGGTACCTCTAATCGTTGTTTGGAAGACAAAATAGAAGGAAGAAGTACCATAGCCTGATTATGACTTTCAACTTTGTTTGGAGTTGCTTTCTCACCTTGGCCGCAACCCTTTCCGTTTAAGTACATTACAAAGGTGGGAGTACTCTACGCAATGTTTCTGCGTAGTAAAAAGTTTTTTTGAGGAAAATAGAATATATCTTATAATCAATTGATTATCAGTAAGTTTTTGTGTGAAAAAAACTGTTGGCCATATCAATTCCGATTAATATATGTCACTTATCAAGATATAAATGGGTGAGCAATTTGAAAAAAATATTAAAAAAACAAACTTTTTTTAGGAATGATCGTTCCTTTATGTATATTTGCAGTATAATCAGTCTAAAAATAAAGAAACTAGTCTTACACAAGGGCTAATTTTTTTGACTTTTTAAGGAACGATTGTTCCGTTATTTAAACTTATTTCTTAACTTCTAAAATCAACAATTATGAAATACAAACTTTTGGGAAATACTGATATAGAAGTACCACCCATCGCCTTTGGTGGCAATGTGTTTGGCTGGACAGCCGACGAAAAAATGTCCTTTAGACTCTTAGATGAGCTTTTCGAGAAAGGCTTCAATTTTATTGACTCTGCCAATGTATATTCGACCTGGGCTCCTGGAAATCAAGGAGGAGAAAGCGAAGCAATCATTGGCAAGTGGATGTCGCAACGTAAGAATCGTGACAAAATGGTGATTGCCACCAAATTGGGCTATTTAACCAAAGAAACCAAGGCAGTGCTTTCGCCAGCAAATATTAAAAAGCAGCTTGAGGCTAGCCTCAAGCGCTTACAAAGCGATTATGTAGATGTCTATTTTAGCCATGTATTTGAGAAGCACACCAAAATAGAAGATACCTTGGCTACATATGGAGCATTGATCAAAGCAGGGAAAGTAAGGAGTATTGGTGCCTCCAATTTTCCATTTGAGATGTTTGAATTGTCTCAAAAAATAGCCAAAGAAAACAGCCTGCCAAGATATGAGGTATACCAACCAGAGTACAGCCTCATGACAAGAAAAGACTTTGAAGCCGCCTATCGCGATTATGCCATTGAAAACAACATTGCCATTATAGGATATTTTACCTTGGCCAGTGGTTTTTTGACAGGCAAGTATCGTTCGCTTGACGAAACCAAAAACACTCCCCGGGCCTATTTTCTAAAAAAATTCTTTACCGATAGGGGAGAGGCAGTTCTCAAAGCCTTATCAACTGTTAGTCAAAAGCAGGGAGCACCGCAAGCCGCCATTGCATTGGCTTGGGCAATGGCACAGCCTGGTATCACGGCGCCCATTGCAAGTGCTTCAAAACCAGCCCATTTGGCGTCATTTTATCAAGCCATCAATTTAGATCTTGACCAAGAGGATTTAGGAATGCTTACTGAGGCCAGTGCGGAATCTACTACTCAAAAAATAAATGAAAAAAATTAGATTTTATTTGGAACGAATGTTCCTTTATAATATATTTGTATCATCATTATAAAATACTAAGTATAGCCTATCGGATAATTTTTTTACTATAAAACGGAACGATTGTTCCTTAATTATTTTATCAACTTTTAAAATTTAAAAAAATGGAAACAACAGTAAACTTCGAAATCAAAACAAGTGAAAACGCTCCAGCAGCTTCTCAACCAATTTTAGCTGCCGCCAAAAAAGCGTATGGTTTTGCTCCAAACCTTTTGGGTTTAATGGGAAATCACCCTGCGTTATTACACGCTTACTGGGAAGGTGATAATTTCTTGGCCAAAAACAGTGTTTTAACCCCAATTGAGCGTCAGGTAGCTTTTTTATCGGCGAGTTATGAAAACAACTGTCACTATTGCATGGCGGCGCATTCTACCCTTGGTCAAATGAATAAAGTACCTCAGGATGTGATTGATGCATTGCGGGAGGGAACCACCATACCAAATGCAAAATTGGAAGCCTTGAGCCAATATGTAAAAGCCACTACGGTAAAAAGAGGAAGGGTTTCTGAGGAGGATATTCAAAACTTTTTAGGGGCTGGGTTTACCCAAGAAAGCATGCTAGAGGTCATCACCATTGTTGGTTTCAAGGTGTTTACCAACTATATCAACTACCTGGCTCAAACCCCAGTAGATGCGGCGTTTCAAGCAAATGCCTGGACACCAAGAAGTTAAAAATTTTTAAACTTTAAAGGAACGATTGTTCCTGAAAAAATAGAATCACTTTATTTCTACACTATAAACAAATCAAATAATGAAGAAGTCAGTTTTTTTAGTGGGGTTGTTACTATCAGTAACAATCTCCGCTTTCAGTCAAAAAAATAAAATTTCGCCCAAGTCGAAGTACGCAAATCAATATAAATTCATAGAGGTACGAGGTTCTAAAATGGCCTACATCGACGAAGGAGCAGGAGACCCTATTCTTTTCTTGCATGGACAGCCCACCTCCTCTTATTTATGGAGGAATATTATGCCACATCTTGAGAAGCAGGGGCGGGTAATAGCCCCGGATTTGATTGGTTTTGGTAAGTCTGACCAACCCAACATTGACTACACTTTTGTAAGTCATTATCCATATGTAGAAGGCTTTATCAAAAAGTTAGGCCTTAAAAATATCACCTTGGTTTTGCATGATTGGGGTTCGGGGCTTGGCTTGCATTATGCCAGACTGAATGCTGAAAATATCAAAGCAATCGTAACTATGGAATCTATCATTGCCCCCGTAATACCTGCCAAAAGCTATAGCGACATGCGAGACGATTTGGGTAAATTCTTTACAATGGCACAAGGCCCTAAGGCTAAGAAAATTATTCAGGAAGACAATGCCTGGTTGAAAACTGGTGGATTTTTAGATGCTTTTATTCTTCGCCCTCTCGATGCCGAAGCGCTGTCAGTATACCAGGCACCCCACAAAACAGTGAAGTCTCGCAAACAAGTATATCAATGGCCCAAAGAGATGCCCATTGGTAAAAAACCAAAAGTAGTGTACGACATCGTAACCGCTTACAATCAATGGCTGGAAGAAACCGAGGTTCCCTGGTTGTTTTTCTATGCAACTCCTGGAGTGCTCAACCCACCAGCTGCCGCTGACTATTGGGCAGCCCGAGCAAAAAATATCGAAACTGTATTTATTGGAGGTGGGCTTCACTATGTACAAGAAGATGAACCTTATGCTATCGGAAGAGCCATTACTGACTTTTACCGAAGGATTAATAAGAAAACGAAGAAATTGTCAGCAGGGCGTAAGTAATTTTTTTTACCTTATTAAGGAACGAATGTTCTGTAATAAGGTAGGCTTTTCAAACTGAGAGAGTGACAACACCTCAAAATAATTTTAACCTTATTAATAGAAGAGAAATGTTAGTTCAATCAAATCCCTTAGTAAAAGGAACCCAAGCTCCAGATTTTAATTTATTGGATACTGTTTCCGATAAAATGGTGTCACTGCAAGAGGTGAAAGGAGAAAAGGGAACCGTAATTATGTTCATTTGCAACCATTGCCCTTTTGTGCTTCACGTCAATGACGAATTGGTTCGGTTAGCCAAAGATTATCAAGAAAAAGGCTTTGGGTTTGTAGCCATCAGTAGCAACGATGTAAACTATGTGCCACAAGATGGCCCCCAATACATGAAGCAACACGCTGCTGCCATAGAGTACCCATTTCCTTACTTATATGATGAAAATCAAGAAGTTGCTCAAAAATACGATGCGGTTTGTACCCCTGATTTTTATGTATTTGATGCTGAATTAAAATCCGTTTACCACGGAAAATTGGATGATTCTCGACCTGGTAGACGCAATCCGGTCAATGGGCAAGCAATCAGAACCGTGCTGGATACCATA
Organism: Microscillaceae bacterium; assembly: GCA_003483885.1. Lineage (GTDB taxonomy): Bacteria > Bacteroidota > Bacteroidia > Cytophagales > Microscillaceae > Microscilla. The sequence continues at coordinate 21,159 of DMXI01000665.1, read as the reverse complement.
TTGACTGGCCAGGAGTATACTGGGAGCGAGCTGCCTAGCATTGGTTGCAGCATCAAATGGAAATCATCTACATTTTAATCACACACATATCATTCAAGTAAATATTTACACAAAATGAAAAACTTAACATCAACACTGCTTGTCGTACTTTTTGCTACGACCTTTTCTACCGCACAAAATGCCCGTCAATTGGTAGCCGATATGATTGAAACATTGGGTGGAAAACAGGCTTTTTATAACCTTGGAAATGTGACGTATGACTTTTCATACCACGACCCAAATACTTCACTCAAGCTCACCAGTAAAGAAACATATGTATTTGATGGAGAATTGTCTTACGGCGATTTTTCAGAACATGGGTTTTTAGGATCAAATGGAAAAGTATTGGAAGGCTATGATGGCAAAAATGCCTGGGTGAAATTTAATGGAAAAATATCCACCGATAAAAAGGCCAATGGAATCGCAAGGTTCTTAAGAAAGACAAATTATTACTGGTTTACGATGTTTTTCAAGCTACAAGATGCAGGCGTAAACTTGAAATATATTGGCACCAAAAAGGTGGAAGGTCGAGACTACAATTTGGTAAAAGTCACTTTTGGAAAGACCGTGGGTGATGCGCAAGATACTTATGTGTTGTACATCAACAAGCGCACAAAGTTGGTAGATCAATTCCTGTTTACGATTACTGCCTTTGGAATTACCAAACCCAAATTAATGCGGATGCGCTATGGGGTGTTTAATGGTATCAAAATCCCGTACGACCGGGTGTACATAGACTCTAACTGGAATGGAGACATTGTAGGCAAAAAATGGGTGACTACCTATTGGTCAAATATTCGGTTTAACACCCGAATAAACAAAGCGATTTTTTCAAAATAAATCATTTGACAAAGGCTTGGCCATGGCATCAATGGCCAAGCTATTTAAATCCCCAATTTTTATTCACAACAATTGAAATAATTAAACAATGAAAAATACAATCAATGCACTATTAGTTACGAAAGGTCATACCTTTCAGGAGATTCCATTTTTCAGTATGATAGATGCGTTAGGAACCTGGGATGATGAAGTGACGATTCATTGGAAACACGTGAAACACCCTAAGGCATTGGCTGCTTTTGAACCAGCGCGAACCGACGACTATGATGTGGTGGTGTTTTATGACATGCCAGGAGTTGTTTTTACCAATAACCCTTCGCAACCTTTTCAATACGCTGAGCCGCCTGCTGAATTCAAAAAGAATTTTATGGACTTGGTAGGTAAGGGGAAGGGAATGGTATTTATACACCACGCGATTGGTGGCTGGCCCACCTGGAAAGAATACGCCGAATTGATTGGAGGCAAGTTTCAGTTTATGCCGGGTGAGGTGGGTGGAAAAAACTACCCAGGTTCAGGATATCGTTTTTATGAGCCACAAACCATTTCAGTGTTAGATACAAGTCACCCAATTGTCAAGGACTTTGGAACAACGTTTAAAATGCGCGACGAGGTGTATTTGTACCCAGTATTGGAAGACGACGTAGTGCCATTGCTCAAGAGTGATTTCAACTTTGTAAGTGAAAACTTTGCAAATGGAGGGCTTGGGTTCAAAGAGCACCCCAAAGGCAGTGATTTGATCGCTTGGGTACGCGCTTCGGGAAAATCGCCCATCGCTTATTTACAGCCAGGGCATGGGCCTCAAATTTATGGTGATAAAAATTACAGAAATTTGATTGTCAATGCCATTAAATGGGCCAACTCTGAGGAAGCCTATGCCTGGGCCAAAGAATGGGTGAGTGCCAGGGCGGGCGTACAATAATTATATTGGAACAATCGTTCTTTTTATGTATATTTGTTATAAAATTAAAGTATCATGGCAAGAACAAGAGAATTTGACGAGATAGAAGTATTGGATAAAGCGGTGGAGTTATTTTGGACTAAAGGATACAATGCCACTTCTGCCAATGATTTGGTAAAGGGATTGGGTTTGAGCCGTTCAAGTATCTATTCGACCTTTACAGACAAGCGAACGTTATTTATAAAATCATTGGATAGATACAGAAAGCGTAATGTGGATCAAATGCTAAATATGGTAAAACAATCCGATGATATTCCTAAAACGATTGCGGACATTTTCAAAATGGTTGTATCGCAAGATATCACGGCTAAAATTCCCAAAGGGTGCCTGATGGTAAACACTGGAGTGGAGTTGGCTCCACACGATAACGAAATTGCCAAGATTGTAACCGAAAATGGGCAAAATATCGAGAGCACTTTTAAAGTCGCCATTGAAAAAGGGCAGGAGCTAGGGCAAATACCCAAAACCCACGATGCAGAATCGTTGGCCAGGTTTATCCATAATAATATTTCTGGTTTAAGGGTAGCCGTGAAATCAAATACAGAAAAAAAGGCTCTGGATGATATCGTGAAGATATGTTTGTCGGTATTGAAATAAAAAGCATCGGCCTGCTTTTAGTAAAATATGGAATGCCAGCAGGATCATTGCTCCAGATTCACTGGCATTTTTTATATTTGTTTGTAATAACAATCGTCTTATCTACTGACTTCCAAAAATTTGAACCCTTCTATTACCCTTGTCAAAAAAGGAGATATACTCCAGCGTACTGGAGATTTGAAAACAAAGGCTTACCAGGTAAAAAAAGGTTTGCTGCGTAGTTATACCATTGACCCCAAAGGTAAAGAGCACATATTCATGTTTGCTCCAGAAGGTTGGATTATTGCTGATAATAATTCCCCTTATGAGCCTTGTGAGCTTTTTATTGATGTACTGGAAGATGCTGAGGTGATACCCATAGAAAAAGACCTGATTAAAAACCCTCCTGAAGCATTGGGTTTGGTAAAACGTATTCAAGTACTTCAAAAAAGAATTATTATGCTCATGAGTGCCTCTGCTCTGGAACGCTATGAGCATTTTGTAGACACTTATCCCCAAATTTTGCAGCGAGTTCCCCAGCGAATGATCGCTTCTTATTTGGGTATTACCCCTGAAGCCCTTAGTAAAGTGAAGAATGAACACCTCAAAAAGCCCTCAACCAAATATTCTTCTTAATCTAGGTTAATGCATCGCTGAGCTACAAGCTTGATCTTTGGGTGCTGTTTCCTATATAGGTTTCGAAACTGAAATCAGGAAATACATTGTATTCAGAAAAAATTATCAACACAAAAACATATGGATATAATATTAACTGGAGGGCACTCAGGTATTGGCCTTGAACTCACCAAAATACTCCTTCAGGAAGGACACAAAATTGGCTTGATTGTAAGGAGCGAAAAACGAAGAAACGATGCGATTGTTGCTTTGGGTGACTCGGACAAACTGGATTTTTTCTTTGCAGATTTAAGTAAGCAAGAAGACATTGTGCGAGTTGCCCAAAGTATCCAGAAAAAGTGGGATAAAATAGATGGGCTCTTCAATAATGCTGGATTATTGACTGACAAAGCTTACTATTCGGAACGAGGCTACGAAATTCAGTTTGAAGTAAACGCTGTAGCCCCTTACTTACTGACTCAGCAACTCAAACCTTTACTGGATAAAGCCGATCAACCTTTTGTAATCAACACCGCCACAGCGGCTATGCATAAGCAAAAACCTTTGGACTTTGCAGATCTTAAAAAGCCTAAGAAGTTTGTCAAGTTGATGGGGTCTTATATGAAGTCTAAATTTGCGCTGGTGCTCTTAATGAACCATTTGGCTGACTTATGGCCTAACATCCGCATAGCTACTGTAAATCCTGGTCCTAATAAGACAGATATGACCAGTGGTGCAGGAATGCCGGGCTGGCTGTTGCCGATTCGAAACCTTATGTTTTCGGGGCCAGCCAAAGGAGGGAAGATACTATACTCAAGTGCCTTTGATACAAAGTTTCAGGGCAAAAGCGGGACTTATATTTCAGGAAATAAAATCAAGCCTATCAAAATAAAACTCAAACCAGAGGAAGTACAAGCAATGGTTAATTAGTAACATCAGTTAGTAATTTAACATAGTGCTCTGGAAGCTTAGTACCTGGAGTACTAGCGCTTATTCAAGACTAAGAACTTTTAGAAGGTTATTAAAAATAGCGGCTAAATTGGTAAAGTATTGACAGGCTAACGGCCAATCACCAAAGGCTAAGGGTCACTACTGTTTCCTTAACACTCTTCAAGTCTTTTGGCGAGTCAAAGAAGTCTCCTCCTGAGAGCAGGAGGACTAAGGTGGTTTGCTATGCGAGTCCAGAAAAAACCTTAAGGAAACAGCATTTGGGGCAGGTTGTTTTTCGGGATAATAAGGTGAGCAAGGTGTTTTTTGGTGCCGAGTTAAACGGCTAGGGTATGAAATCCTGAAGGCTTGGGACGAGTAAATAAAGTGGGCGGGTGGCTAGTCAAAGAATCAGAAACCTCTAGGTATTTTTGCATCATTTACAACTTAAGTATTGATTCAAAAGCTGCCAATTCAGCATTCTAGAGGCTTCTTTTTAGTTATGTGTCAAGGCTACGCACTACACACAACACAGGTCGTTCTGAATGACCCCTACACATATTTGCCCACTTGGGCCAGGAACTGCACACCTAGTGCCACCAATGGCTGAGAAAAAATTAGAGAAACATCCTGGCTCACATTCGGTTAAACCTATTCCTCCTTTAACTTCACGTTGGGCTTTTGTAGAAAGCACTTGGGCATTTTGGATTTTAAAATTTTTCTTTTTCATGTTTTGTTGGATTAGTAAAATAACAATAAATATGTTAGGGGTAGAACAAGATAAACAGTAGATAGTTTTGATTATTTGCTTTTTTATTTCTAATGATTGTGGTATACACCTATTTTCTGAAATACTGTACGTGGAAATACCTAAAAATTGTCCTGTTACGCTCAGTACAGTATTTTGTTATATAAACATCAAGTGTTTTACAATACAACTAAATGTTCAAAAACGAACATAATACCGTTTCACTTACCAAAAGCTACTCCTTCACTGTTCTAGTACAAGTAAAAGAGCCTACAAGGGAGTTAATTTGTGATTTTTCAATATTTTATTCCAAGTTATATTTAAGCACTAAAATATTGCTCAGTAAATTACAGATTGCTTGAAGCACAGGTTCTTTTTGATAAATTTGTAATACATAGGGCAAAGCCATATTATCAAAAACTTAGTGCTTCTTTTTTATGATTGAAGTTTTTTATAAGAACACCAAACAGCGGACTACCGAAACTCTTGAGTCGATCTCTCCCCAAAAAGATGAAATACTAAATATTCGGTTGATTGATTTTACCTCCGAAGAATTGCAGGGAATTGCCAATAAGTTTGACTTACACGTTGGGTATTTTCACCAAAAAGAAGACATCGAGATTAGCTCTCACTATGTAGATTTGCACGATCAGGTATCCATTACCATTTCTGTTCCTTCTTATACCTCCGATACCAGCGTAGAGGAAAAAGACATGTACATCATTATCAAAGACAGTATTTTCTTTACCTTTATGCCAGTGGGTATTGAAGAAAAAATTAACCTGCTTACCAAGTACCGTTACGACATTGACCAAATCGATTTTAAGACTTATCAGGAATTATTTGCTTTTCAAATTGGGGTAATTACCGACTACTTTGCCGATATTGTAGAGTCGGTTTCGGCAAAAATCAAAAAAATCTTTTCTAATACTCTCAAAAGCAGCCAGTTTACCCAAAAAGACCTGGATACCCTTACCGAAATCAATTTTAGTAATTACCTCATTCTGGAGTCCATGTCCGAGTTTCAGCGTATATTGATGATGCTGCGCCGCAAATTTGCCACTGAGACCAAAGTGGTTAAAAAACTTTCAGCGGAGATCAGGGACTTACGAGTAATTTCGGAGCACATCAACAATAACTTTGAGCGGATCAATGATTTGAAACTCAACGTAGGAAGTAAGATAGAACTGGAACAAAACAATATTTTCAAGATTTTGACCATTATTACGGTGTGTATTTCTATTCCTACGCTTATTGCGGGCATTTATGGGATGAATTTTAAAAATATGCCAGAATTAAGTACTAGTTATGGCTACCCATTGGCCTGGTTAGCGATTTTGCTGGGGTTTATCTTGCCTTTGTTGTATTTCAAAAGGAAGAAGTGGTTTTAGAGAGGCAATGTCTCACCATAAGTATCTCTAGCACTGGAAAAATTCACGCTTTACCAAACTTAACTTATGAGTCAAATATTTTTTACCTCAGATCACCATTTTGGGCATGCCAATATCATCCAGTTTAGTAATCGCCCCTTTCAAAACGTAGAGGCAATGAATCGGGCCATGATTGAACGATGGAACGAGAAAATCGCTCCCGAAGACGAAGTATACCATTTGGGAGATTTTGGGCTGACCAAAGATGTAGAATCCATTGGGCGCATTTTGGATGAATTGCACGGCACTAAATACCTCATTGCGGGCAACCACGAAGGGGCCGCGATGGGTAACCGCAAAAAGTTTAAATGGATTAAAGACTACCACGAACTCAAAGTAAAAGATCCCGAACTCAAAAATGGCGTACAACGCATTGTATTATTTCATTATGCGATGCGGGTTTGGCGAGGCGATAGCAGGGGCAACTGGCATTTATATGGGCATAGTCACGGCAACTTACCTGATCTGGAAGATCGCCTATGCTTTGATATTGGAGTGGATTGCCACGATTTTTATCCACTGTCTTACCAAGAAGTAAAAGCCATTATGCAAACCAAAACATGGACACCTCCGCCTTCGGGAAGAGCAAATAATGTATAATGCAAAAAAGTGTTACACCCCAAAGTTCAGGATGCAACACCGTACATTATATGTGGCTATAATGAAGATTTTAAAAGGTTTCTTTTGCCTGATGGTTAATAATAATTTTTCTTATAGTGCTTGGCCTCTTCCGAAGGTGTAGGCCAGCCAAATACTGCTATGTATTCTTTAAAGCCAGATTGCTCGAGCGATGCTTGCAACTCGATACGCATTGCCTCAAATGAGGCTACGCTGTTCTTAATCTCATTTTTTGCTGCATAGTTCTCCCAGTCTCTCCATAACTGGGCATCATTAGAAGCAGTATAATAATTTACTTTATCGAACTCATCCGCTAAAAAGTACTTGAGTTGCACTAAGTTTTCTTGATGAGTATGTCTGGTGATATAATACTCATCGATCAGATATCGCGCTGTTTCTCCGATGGCTTCCAAGTCATATGATGGATGCTTGAGCAACCAAATCAAATCGTGTACATCTTTAATTCGTAACCGGATCAAAGTTTGGTGTATTTTCCAGGCAATTTGCAAACTCAACGGTGCCGTATAGGCCAAGGTAAAGGGTTCGCCACTCATGGGCTGATACAACAACGACACTGGAGTAGCCTGCCACTCCAAATGGAGCGAAATATCCAAGTACATATATTCTGGCTCGATACTATCTTCTAGCTCAAATGCTAGCTTTGTACCTACAGTAGAAAGCTCAGTCATATCATCATAGAGCAAGCCATACTCCATATCTTCCCAGTAGTTATCCTCCCGAAACGATTTAAACTTGACACCATCGTCTAAATCAAGCGAAGTAACCGCCTTTAGCCATTTGTTGAATAGCTTTTGGGCTTTTTTAGGACTGGTAAAGCGTTTCATACATACCCAATCCATATCGCCAGGTGTTCGAGCCTAAGGTTCTTCCACATATTGTCGGGTTACGATGCTACCCTTTAGCATAAAAGGAAAATCCAATTGAGCATTACGGCGTAAAAACGCCTCAAATACCTGCATTCTTCTTAAATGTTTTGTTTCCATTATTATCTTATTTATCAATTTTAAACTGTTAACCAACCGTTGTCCAAAAATACATTACTGTCGTACACACAATACTCTGATTGTTGTTTGCGAAGATTCCAAGCCCCTTCTATAAGTGCCGAAATCACTTGGTTGCGGCGATGGATAAAAGTTTCATAATTTCCATACTCCCGCAGGGTCACAAATCGAGTGTCAGCCTCGTTTTTCAAAGCGTTACGTGATAAGTGTACTTCATATGTAGTACAAAGGGCAAGCAAATCATCTACTCGTGTATAATTTACCTTTCCGTGCCACTCAAAATAGCGTTTGAAATGCGTACCACTTGCAGCAAAGAAACTTGCTTTTGTGGCGGGTACCTCAATTTTAAGACGCGTTACCTCAAAACCCTCTTTTTGCAACTCGTTCGAGTAATGGTTGGCGAGTTTGAGGGCTTCTTCCAGGCTGGGTAAATGAGTTATCTCACTAATCATTGGTTGTTGGGTGTGTGCCCCTCTGGACAACTCAATGAGTAAAGGCTTTACGCCTTGTTGATTACAAAAATTGACAAATGCTTCTTGCTCCTGTAAGGATAACATCCCTGTAGTCAGGTGCAATTCAAAAGGTATTAGCTAAGGCTCCATTGTTTTATGCTGTTTAATATTTAGGTTAAAAAAATCAGGAAAGGGGTACCTCTAAAAGTTGATTTGGAGTCAATGTTAGAAGGAAGAAGTACCATAGCCTGACTATGTCTTTATTTTGTTTTATTGGATGATTGATAAAAATCGCTTCCAATCATAAAAGTATGTTTTCCCTTGGCTGATAGTTCAGTCAAAGTCTCCATCATTTTCAAAAACTTAATATTTTCGTTGTCACGCATGAGGTCTGCCGCATTTTTCAAAGCTCTAGCGGTAGCCACTTGAGTACGTGCTTTATCCAAATCGGCCTTAGAGCGAATGTTGGCTTCCAGTTGCTGAGCAAATAGCTCCTGAATCTTTTTAGGAAAGAAAATATCTTTCAACAACACTTGCTCAATCGTGATTCCATACCCTTTTACCCTTTCTTGTAGCAATTCCCCCACGTTCTCAAACAACGCCGCACGTTTATCATTCAGCAAAGTACTTGCTACGCCTGCTACAATGTCGCGAATCACGGTTTGAGAAATCGAACGGATCTGGTTTTCAATGCCCAAAGTGAGATTATGCCCACTTTCCAAAAAATCTACTTGATTACGAAAAGCCTCAAAATCAGTTACTTTGTAAGAAAAGTCATACGAGATTCGCAACGTAATATTATCCTGAGTCAACACCTCCTGACCAGCTACAAATATCCAGCGACTTAACACCGATACCGTATAAACCGATATATCCTTGTTTGAGAATCTGGGGAATTTATACACTCCAGGTTTTAGCATTTTCTCAAATACATGATCAATAAATAGAAAACCTACGCGGTTTGGTTTTACCATTTCTTTGAAAGAAAATTTCATGTTGTCAAGTCGATTTTGTAGTGATCACTGATAGAAGTTGTCTCTACTTTTTGATAAAAATGGTAGAAGAATATCTTTTGTCAGGGAAAATAAATTGAATAAAACCCTGTGGACTTTACGGTATCCTCTATTTTGCAAACTCACAAAAGACAAGTGCCCTTCTACCTTAAATTTAGCTTCGCTTGATTGTGACTCAAGTGCTTTTCATACACAAACGTGTTGCAACCAATCGCTCACGCGGATTCGAACCGCTTAATGCACCCCCCGCTATACTCTGTAAATTGGGGTGCACCAGTTTTTACAGATGGCGGTTATCTTATATATTTTATAAAAAAAGGGTAACGGGCAAAAAGCGACTGAAAAAATACTGAACTACCAAAGGCCAAAGCCTTGGGCGGGAGTTGAACCCGCGTCCTTTTGATCCCTAATCAAACGTTCTAACCGAAGTAACGCTTCTTTACGACACCTTTTTATTTTTAGTAGGTAGTTGATAGTTAGGAGTTTGTAGCTTCTAACTACCAAACTGGTAAAACACTGATTATAAGTGAATTGCAAATCACTTAAAATAGGGTTTAAAATTGGTGGTAGATGATAAGACAGCCGATAGTCAAAGGCCAATGGCTAAAGACCAAAAGCTGTCAGGCGCTACGAACTCCCAACTAATTAACTCCTCACGATTACACACTCATAATCTCCTGCATAATGGTACTCCCGTTTTCAAGGGCATACATCATGTCAAAGATTTTATTGCTCCAGCCTCCTACAGTCATTACCCCGTCGCTAAACAAAGTATTACCATATCCTCGCAAGTCTACACTGTAGGTAATTACTTCAGGGTTGATCTGCTTTTTGTATTGCTGGAATAACTTATTGAAATCGCTTCCAGTAAAGCTATCACCAAACCAATTACAGCCCGTGCCTACTTGACAGTCAGAGAAAATGATGATTCGATCTACCTTGATTTTTTCGTTGATGAGCTTTTTCATCATAGTAAAAATACCTGCTTCGGTAGCCCCACCACAGTCTTTGGCAGCCTTGCTTACTTTATCGAAGTTGTCAAATACACTCCAGCGTCGTTGCACATCAGGAGTAATCAGGCGATCGCCAAACAATCCAATATGCGTATCAGGTGATTTGGTCCAATACAATACCCCAAACAAGTTGGCAATATCGGCACTGGTACGTTTGCTAAAAGCCGATACCAATGAATTACCTCCTCTATCACCGTACATACTTCCTGAGTTATCTGACAAAATCAAGGTTTTACCTCCCATATCGGGCAAGTTATCTACTGAATAAATCACGGCCTGGCCTACTGCCTCAATGGCTTTTTCGAGTTTTTTCAAAGTATCTTGAGCAAACAAATCTTGCTGCTTACGTAGTTTTTCTAATTCTACATAAGCCGACAAAAAACGGAATGGCAGCTGCTTAGACTTAGCCACTCGAGTTTTATCCGCAATAATTTTCAAAGTGTGATTCAAAGCCACATCGGTACCATCAATAATAATGTTTCGCAAGTTACGCAATAGCGCCATGTAGCCCACTTTGCCACTAGTCACCAATTCTTCCCACAATTGGGCTTTAGCCTGAAGCTTAGCCTCATCTGAGGCAAACGCTTGCTGTCCTAATTGCGAAAGTTGGGTTTCCCAAGTGTAGGGTATGGCTAAGTTACCATTGACAATTTTATCAAAAACTTCCTGTTGAGTCGTGTTTTTAGGCTTAGGGTGTACCACAAACAACGCGTCTTTTAAACTTACCGCAGTCTGGCGGTTGTATTTGGCAAATTGGTATTCATCAAATTGATTGAATGCCATTGCCAGCCCCTTCTGCAATTGTTTCGAGAGCTTATTCAATTTCTTCACCCCATTGCGTGCATTGGCAATGCCATAATAAGCCAGCAATTCAGTGATTTCGTCAGCTCGGCGTACTACCCGAGGCAAGGTTTCAGATACTAAACTATCCCCACTATGTACCTTGGCCAACTCTACCATCAATACTTGAGGAATGGTACGAAGGTGCATTTTTTCTCGGGCATAAATGGCCAGCTTGGCCACAAATACCGGATCATTTTTCGCAATTAATGCCTTGATGCGTTTCAAACGATCTCCTGCTTTTTCGTAGTAAGAGTCATCCAGCATAGTAGTCACCACTGCAGTGTATAGTTCAGTGGCTAGGTCCAGCTTAAAGGACTTACCTCCCATATAGTTGGCAACTACCCGACTGTTTTTGGCCTTTGTATTAAATTTCATAGTGTTTCAGTGTTTTTGAATGATCAAGTTTGCTTTATATTCTTGTACAAATGTGAGTGGCCTCTACGCAATCTTTTTGCGCGGTTTAATATTTTTTTGAAAATTTTTAAAGAAGATGAAAGATGAGTGCTATAATTTAAGCCCTAGCAGTAAAATATCATCCCGTTGATCAGTATCTTTCATGTGCGTTTTGAGGGTTTGCGTTAAGTATTGATGTTGTGCTGACATTTTTTGGGAGCAAACAGTTAATAAGAGTTGCTTGAGTTGCTTACGTCCCAGCTTTTTCCGGGCTGCATTATTTTGATCAGGGTAACCATCGCTGCCAAAGTACAGCAAGGTACCTTTAGGCAAATGTTTAATTTTATTGCTAAACGTACGTACATCAGTTCCCATGCCTCCTACAAACGTACGATCCCCGTCCAATACTTGAACTTCTGATTGATGAGGAAGTATATAATATGCCTGACTACGCGCCGAAGCAAAATTAAGCTGATATTCGCCACTTTCTTGTTGCTTTAGACCAAACACAACCCCCTCCAGGCCGTCAGTGCTGTTGGTTTCTTCCTGTCTCAATAACTTTTTTACTTCCTTATCCAAACCTACCAACACTTCCGCTGGATTTTCAATCCCTTTGATACGTGTCAGTCTATCAAGCAAAGCACTGGTAATCATAGTCATAAAGGCACCTGGGATGCCATGTCCGGTACAATCTCCCACCATCATTAGGACTTCCTGGGGACTTTTTTGCCATAACCAATAAAAATCACCTGATACTACATCTTTGGGTTTAAACAAGATAAAATAGTCCTCAAAAAAATCACAGAATTTTTGTTCAGCAGGTAACACTGCCTGCTGTATCGTAAGAGCCGCATTGAGGCTGTGCTGAATGTTTTCCTCTTTACGTCTAAGCGCTTGATTCTGACTGGCAATGTAGTCTCGTTGACTGGTAATTTCTTCCTGATTTTGTAAAAGCTCTTCGTTTTGAGCCGTGATTTCTCTGGTTCTGTCAGCTACTTTTTGTTCTAGTGCTTCATTATGAACCTTTAGCTTTTGTACCAAGTTTCGATTATCGGCAAAAATAGTAGTTATCACATCAAACCAATGTTGCCACTGTCGAGGGACTTGATAAGGCTGGCCAGGGAGGTGGTTGTTTTCGTTTTGAATATGGGTAACCAGCGACATGGCTGGGGAAATGAACCTTCGCTGAGAATAGCGATTGGTAAAAAACAACAAGACAAAAATAGTGAGAATGATGAAAGTAGTATTGATGCCCACATCACGGAAAACACTCAAGTAGATATCCCAATAATTGACCAAATAAGTAATGCGCCAGGAAGTATGAGGAATGTTTTCAGAATATACCCAATAATTACCTTCTTGCTCAAAAGTATTGGGTACATGCGTGAGGTAATTTTTAATGGCTGTAGTAGCAATACTCTCTGGGAAAGCGGCTTTGGTAGAGAGTATTGCCTTTTGTTTAGAAGATACTACCTTAGGATGTGCCAATAACTGCTGGTCTCGAGTAGTGACAAATAAGGTCCCCAATTTGCGTTGCGAGTGTTCAACGATGGCATTAAGGGAGTCTAGGGTAAGATCAAGGCCTAAAATACCCTCGAGCTGGTTATTTTTGAAAAATGGGAGGTAAGCGGTAATCATTAGACCGTGGCCTACTTCATCTTGGTAAATTCTAGACCATTTCATCTCTCGCTTCGGGTTATTTTGCGGAGTTACTTCTGTGTATACTTCAGCGTTGTGATTGAGTACTTCCTGGCTGAGGGTAAAATCTTTAGAAGGGATGAACGGATATAAGTTGATGAACTTTTCACGGTTAAATACTGCATAAGTCAAAGTAGCCCCTGAAGTATTTTCCAAAGCTGCTTGTAGCAAAGGACCAGCATTTAAGGCCGCATTGAGTGACTGTTGAGAAGCTTGAAGGGTAGTATCTAACTTGCCCAACCCAGTAATATTCCCTAACTTTTTTTGTAGCTCGGCAGGCAGTGCATCCATGTGAAAAGATCGACCACTAGAGTCGCTTTGTAAGTAACGTACCAAGGCATGTTGAGTGGTAACTTGTGGATGATTTAAATGAAACTCTACTTCTTTGCGGAGGGCGAATAAATTACTGTTGGCTTTTTCGAGTAATACATTCATACTCGAGATGCTTTTTTGTACCTGAGTTTTAATTTGCTCTTGTTCGCGGGCAACCCTACTTTGAAACTGAACAAAAACCAGCACTAGAGTAGTAACCAATACTACCGAAAGGAATACCCACAAAATAAGGCGATACCCTTGGAACACGTTTACCTTTTTCATAGTTGTAATAACTGTTAGCTGTTTTGAAAAAAATACCAATCATTTGCTATTAATTAAGGTATGCTCAATCATACTACGCGGATTGAGTGCTAATGCTAAATAGTAGAATTATAAAAAAGTGTGTTGTAAATTTTGCCAAAGGAGCTTTGTTGTAGGTTGGGGTGCACTAGCTAGATAATTACTTGAAAACTTGATGTCAATAACCTATCTATTCTAACCTATAAGTGTTACAAGTTGTTATCCGAAATAGTCAAAATAGAAGGGGAAAAGTGCAAAACGATACATTTTGTGAACAGTATTGATCCATAAACGAAAAATTACTCGTGTAATCAATCATTTTTGTGAGAGCTATGCACAGGAAAAATGTTGGAGGTTGATATCATAACTGTATGCCTACCAACAAGATATCATCACGTTGATCAGTGTTTTTCATATGTTTTTCCAAGTATTTTTCCAGCATTTGTTTTTGTTCGTCCAACTCTTTTTGATGTACCTCCTGTAAAACTTTCGTCAAACGTTGACGTCCGATTTTTCTTCGATCCACATCGTTTTGGTCAGCATAACCATCGCTTCCCAGGTAAATCAAGGTATTTTGCGGTAGTGTAACTGTATAATTAGAGAAGTGACGGGCGTTTTTACCAACTCCACCTATAAAACTACGACTACACTCCAGCGACTGAATCTCTTCCTGATCGGGTGTTATGAAAAATGCCCGATTACGCGCTGAGGCATAAGTAATGGCATATGTATTACTTTGCTTTTTCATACACAATACAATGCCTTCCAGCCCCGCGTTACTATTAGTTTCTTCTTGGCGAAGTACATTTTTTATCTCTGTATGCAAGTTACTCAATATTACCGCTGGCTCTTTTACTTTATTAATGCGGGTAATACGATCTAGCAAAGTACTGGTAATCATAGTCATAAAAGCCCCTGGAATGCCATGACCCGTACAATCTCCCACCATCATCGTGAGTTCGGTTGGACTTTTTTGCCATAGCCAGTAAAAATCACCCGATACCACATCTCTAGGGCGATAGATTACAAAATAATGGGCAAAAAATGCCCTAAAACTATAATCAGCGGGTAATAGCGCGTGCTGAATGGTAAGCGCTGCCTTTAAGCTTTGCTGTATTTTTTCTTCTTTTTGTTTTAGGGTTTTATTTTGTGTGGCGATATAGTCTCGTTGACTGGTAATCTCTTCTTGGTTTTGGCGCAATTCTTCATTTTGAGTGGTTACTTCTCTCGTTCTTTTGGCTACTTTATATTCAAGTTCCTCATTATTTACCTTCAGTTCTTCTACCAAAGAGCGATTTTCCATAAATATCTTAGAGATTACTTCAAACCAATGTCGCCATTGCTTGGGCACTTGATAGGCTTTGGAGGGTAAGTGAGCATGTTCGTTTTGGATATGTTCTACCAGCGAAGTAGCAGGAGATATAAACCGTTTTTGGGCATAACGATTCGTAAAAAACAATAAAATAAAGATGGTACCTAAAATAAAAGCTGTGTTAAGTCCCAGGTCACGGAAAATGCTTAAGTAGATTTCCCAATAATTGACGAGGTAAGTAATCTTCCAGGAGGTATTAGGAATGCGTTCCGAGTAAATCCAATAATTACCCTCGATGATAAAATCATTCATAACATATCCTGGGTATTTTTTAGCAGATACCTCTTTGATACTCTTTGGAAAAGCAGCTGCCACTGGCAGAATGCTATCCCGAGAGGAAATTAACTGAGGATGAGCCAACAACTGTTGATTCCGAGTCGTGACAAACAGTGTTCCTAACTCACGTTGAGAACGAGCAATGGTAGCATTCAGCGAGTCAATGGTAAGATCTAGCCCCAAAATTCCCTCTTCCTGATCCTGGATAAAAAATGGAATATAAGCTGAAATCATGAGCCCATTCCCTGCATCGTCTTGATAAATATCAGTCCATTTTACCGACCTTTTCGTTTTGTCTGCTGGTGAAGACCTGGGGTAAGCAGTATAACTTAGTTTTAATAACTCTGGACTAAATCGAAAGTCTTTGGAAGGGATAAAAGGGTGCAGGTTGATGAAAGATTTTTTGCGAAAAAAAGCATAGGCCAAAGTAGCACCCGAATTTTTTTGCATAATAGAGTTGAGCAAAGGGCTTACATACAAAGAGGCGCTCAAGGCTTGTTTTATAGCAGGTTGATCAGTAGCCAAACGGCCCAAGCCTGTCAGGTTTCCTACTTTTTTCTGAAATTTTTTGGGAAGATTATCTAAATGAAAAAACTGTTGACTGCTATCTTCCCTGGCATAACTAAGCAAAGGGCTGGTGGCTTGGGCTTGTTCATTATTTAGATAAAACTCGAGTTCGTCTCGAGTAGCATACAGCCCATTCCTGGCCTTTCCTAAAAGCACTGCCAGATTTGCGATGCTTTCTTTTACCTGAGTTTTTATCTGGGTTTGTTCACCTAATACCCTACTTTGGAATTGCACAAAAACTAAAATCAAGGCGGTGATCAATACTACCGATAAAAACACCCATAGTATTAATTGATATCCCTTAAAAACATTTACTCTTTTCATATGCCTAAAAACGGTAACCGTTTTGAAAATACACGACAACAGTGCTTGACTGTGCATCGTAAGCCAACTTATACTATTTTGATGTGAGTTAGAAAAAGGTGTATTTGTGTTACTATCGCAGACGTAAAAATATATAGTAGGAGAATGTGTAAGCCAAAGTAAAAGGTAGTGATAGAGCCATGGTTGCCAGATAAGAAATCTCTCCTTTAAAACTATTCATCTATTGTCATTGTTTCACCGATGATGAATAGTTTTCATGTAATCTCAAAAACACTTACTTTATAATTGATTTTGTCACAGTTTTCAAAAGACATGAACTGTACCAACAAACTTAATAAAAGTAGACTTAAAATGTATTGGGAAGTAATAAAAAGGACAAATAAAAACAGCTAAAAAAGCTGCTGGGCAGAATGATCGAACAATGCCGTAATAAAGGTAGCAAAGAAAATGAGGTAACAAGCGAACGAAATATGATCTGAGGGACTCGAACCCTCTCCTAATGTCGTTTAGTTAGCAAAAAAATATTGATTAACGAAGCCCGATCAAAATTATCTTCGGTGAGTTCACTATGTTCGGTTTAAGAAAGGGGTTGACGTTCCCAATAACTGAGCGTATCACAGTTTTTTACTTCATTATTCAGAGTTCGTTGATCGATATTCAATATTCATTTTTGTCATAGTAACTCTCAACTTAATGACATTGCCCCTCTCTGGTTATTTAAAAACGCCCTCTGTAGGATTCGAACCCACATCTTTCCTCTAGCCGTAGAACGCTCTGCCAATTGAGCTAAGAAGGCGGTTAAGAATTTTTGAAATGATAAATGAACACCGATAAACAATTTTAAAAAGACCGTTATCGGTGTTTGATGTAGTTTATACTAAAGACTGCAAGTCGGGTTGTACCCAATACAGACGAGCTTCTTCGGATTGTATCGTATTTGTAGAGTAGTAAGTATCAATCAAGTACTCATCTCCCAACTCGCTATTGATCAAGTCGTTGGCCAAATCAGCCAGACTTTGCCCTTCATCGTAAGTATTGACAAAACCACGTACTGTCCAAGTCCAAAACAAAGTATTGGTTTCGTGATATCCTCTGTTTTTGGTAGCCACAAAGCCTAAAGTTTTGCGGTAGTACTTCTTAAAAGTCTCACGAATAAAATGGACTGCTTCGTGACGATCGTATTGGCGTACTGCCCACAAAATCAAAGTCAATCGCGCTTCGTGATTCCATTCCGATTGAGGCAAAGTACCACTACTCAGTCTCCACACCAGGTTTTCTACCGCTTTCTTGTTAGGGTAGTATCTTTTGGTGATTTGTGCGTATTTCATTGTTAGTTGATAGTATTTTATAGCGTCAGACTTTTGCCTTTAGCTATTTGTTTGCTATTTCTTAGAAAGACCATATGCTAATCATGAAAAAACCTGGAGCCATCAGCCCCAGGCTTTTACGATGCTATCTATTGTCATTGGTCTGTTTTTTTTGCTCTATTCTTTTTGGTCTAATCTACAGGCAAATCTTCTAAACCTATTATCAACTACCAAAAGAGGTTTGTAATTAATTGCTGGTCAAGATTTTATACAATTAATCATTCACCATTTATAATTAATAATTATTTAGATCATTGCCACTTTCTCATTGAACAAAGAAGCATAAGCAACTTGGTTGCCCTTCATGACCATTTGGCCAGCAAAAGCACCAGCACGAACGGTGAACAAACGATCGCTTTTGTTTTCTTGTTCTTTTTGAGATTTAAAATCTACCTCGCCCAAGTCGGTCAATGTAGTCTCGGCATTGCGCAAACGACGTTGCTGCAAAGCCTCATAACGACCTTTCAATGCTTCCAATGAAGTTAAATCATTGACATCCAATGATTCTCCATTTTTTGGAGCACGGTTGGCGTGAGCCTCCATCAAACGCAACGGTGCGTAACAGTACATTACTAAAGGTGTATGCAACTCTGCCCAGAAGGCTGCATCAGGAGCCAATTCTATGCCTGCCACTTCACCATTAAGTAAGAAAATAGCACCCGTTTGCTGAGGTTGAGGCTCCAAATGATATACCGTTTGTAGCAACTCAGGTTGGTAAGCCTGTTTCAGCTCATCCAAGTGACCACGTTCTTTCAAACCCACTTGAGTATTGAAAGTCGAGATAGACTTCCACAACTTGCCATATTCTTCTTTGCCTTTGAGCTCTAGAGCCATTTTTCGCAAACTGTGAGGCAATACAATAAACCGATCGTCAGACTCCTTAATGTATCCCCCTTGAGATTCTTGGATACAGCACGCATCCTTAAATTCTCTTTGTTCGCCAGGACTCAAAATCCAAGAAGTACACATGGCGTGATTTTGTGCACCCAGTTGGAAGTAGCCCAGATTTAAAGGCACAATTGCAGGACGGTCTCCAGCATTGTTTAGGATCATTTGTCCATAAGTAGTTACTTTGGTCAAAGACAAGGCAGTCTCTGGCAAAGCATAATGACCCGCACCACATTCGCTATCAAATAGCGGAATCATACCCAAGTGCCCGTATCGTAGAGGTTGGCCTACTTTACGTCCCTTAAGCAATCGCGCCAACTGGTTTTCTCTTACCTGCGTCTGCGATTCATCGGTCAGTTTTTTCCAGATATTCATCTTCATGACTGCAAATATTTTTATCAAAGATCAATGGCTTTATTGTTTGAAGGCTAAATAACTATGCGATGCATTACGCAACCATTTAACCATATAACAATTCAACCATTGATTTTCTATTAATTCAAAAATGACTGCATCGAATTTTGCAATACCTCCGCGATGTTATCGGGTTGTAGTGCAAACTGTATATTCAACCAGGTAGGCATAAAACCCCTTTCCCCGGTTTCCAACATCAGTGGGGCATCTTTACCCAACGGTTGACGATGCTCGTAAGCTTCACGTACCGTAAAGGCGGGTAAAACATGCACAAACGGAATATTCATTCCCAGATTTTTCAATCCTTGCAATACCATTTCGGCATCGCCTTGTTCCACGTTTTCGTACCCATCGCTTATCACCAATATTGCATCGGGTTGGTAAGTCACGGCTTCTAAGATTCCTTCGGCCAGGCTGGTAACTCCCTCGGCTTGCGGGAACTCAGTTTCGTGCTGATTTCCTACCTGTACTATTTTCATGTGAGAGGTTCGCTTCTCCAAAACTTGAGTCAGGGCTGTCGCAATGGACAAGTTGTTGTACATACGCGCGCCAAAACCAAGCATAGAGTAAGAGGTATCCAAGATCAACGCTACTTTAGCGTCCCAATGTGGCAAACGACTGGCTTCAGCCAGGATTTTTTGTGCCACCCACTCATCTGGAGTTCCTTCCAGATACTGCTTACGGATACGATCTACCAAATTCGTAGAATTGGCTTCTACCAATTCGCCTCCTACAATAAATTCACGTTTTACTTTATTTTTTCCAGCCAAACGTCTCACCTGAGATGCGTCTGTTTTGGGATGGAAAGTGGCCGCGATTCCTCGCAATACGCCATAAGGCAAACCTTTACCATTGCCCAAGTCTTTTCGTGCTTGTAAGTAAGCGTTTAGTTTTTCGTGTTGTGTTTTCTTGAGCTTACCAAACAAAAACAGAAACACATCTTTTACAAACAGGAGATTATTTTCGCCTTTAAATCGGTACACATTTTTTTCTAAGTAAGCGGTTTGGTGGTCGTTGCGTTTGCCCTTTTTTGTTTCCATAAAGTGCAAACAAGTTTGTGCCACTTGCTTACCCATGGCGTGCACCAATAGCTTTGCCAGCGTGTTACGGTAACTTACTGCCCAAAGCTCTAATTGGGGTGAACCCAAAATATAGCTCTTGATCCAGTTGGCGGTTCGTTGGTTGTTTACCTTGAGCGTTACCAACTGCTTGAAGCCTTCTAAAACCTTAGACACCTCCAAAAATGGCAACACTTCGGCAATGAGACGATCTTCAGTTTTTTTGACCTCAAGCGAAACTGATCGCCCACCCTGTTCTGTTATAGCCAACAATCTTTGGATGATTTGCATACTATCTTCAGCACTCAAACCTGGTAGGTTTAGCAAAGAAGCATACAGCATCCGATTGTGCTCAAGCAAAGTATTGTGCGATGCCTCGGTCAAAGGCATTTGGTCTTGCACAACCTGCTTAATCAATTGATTGATAGTTTGCTTGTCCATTGGTTTATTTAGTTTAAAAATTAGTTAGTTCATAAAGCTTTCAGGGTCAAGCGGTACCTTGGCTATCAACCAAATCGTCTGAGACTTCCAGCTTCTAAAATTTTTTTTCCAGCAATTCAGATTGCTGAATTGCCAATTCCTTAGATGAGCCAATCATATGGTACAAATCCTCGGGGTGCATATTTGCTACCCATTTTGTGCCTCCACTGATGTGAAATTGTTCTGCCATCATGTGATGATCCGCACACAGCGTGATACCGTTTTCTTTGACATATCCACCATTGGGCATTTCGGTTCGGTCTGTAATATGGTGTGCGTCCAGGTCTTCAACCTCATCGCAAAACACACATTGGTATCCATCTCTTTTAAATACACTTTCACGAAACCGACTTCTTATTTTCTTTTTTCTTTCGCTCATTATATTTTCTAAAAAATGAGATAAGTAAACAGGGATAACTCATTGATTCTTTTCTGTGTGATAGGCAAATCACGATGAACCCGATTAGTTCTCTTTTTCCTTTAGTATTTTAAAAAGAAGGGTGAATAGGTATCATTTTGCTATATTCTGATTATGAATCAGACTTCTATTGTTAGGAAGAACATCGCAAAACCCATTCAGTTCTTTTTTTGGCGGACTTGATGGGATTCGAAC
>DMXI01000663.1 GCA_003483885.1 Microscillaceae bacterium | reverse complement strand
CAACACATTCGTCGTGAAAAAGCCACCTCTAACATATGTACTGCTCAAGTATTGCTTGGGGTAATGGCCGGTGCTTATGCAGTGTACCACGGGGCTGAAGGACTACAAAACATTGCCCAACGCGTATATGGTTTAACTCGTTTTACTGCGTTAGGACTAGAAAAATTAGGGTTGAAAGTAGTCAACGAGCATTATTTTGATACACTACAAGTTGCAGTAACTGAGGCTCAAAAAGAAAGTCTTCAGCAATTGACTCAGCAGCACCGCATCAACCTACGTAACTACGACACTGCTCATGTAGGCATTAGCTTTGATGAGGTAAAAACCCTGGAAGACGCTCACAAATTGTTGCAACTATTTGCCGAAGTCTTGGGCAAAGAGGCCAGTTTTGCGGAGGCGTTGTCTACTGAAATCACTTGGCACAATAACGAAAGCTTGACTCGTACCTCTGAATATCTTACACACCCGGTATTCAAAAATAATCGCTCAGAGCATGCGATGTTACGCTATTTGAAAGAGCTGGAAAACAGGGATTTATCATTGACTCATTCAATGATTGCTTTAGGCTCTTGTACTATGAAATTGAACGCTACTGCTGAAATGATTCCAGTAACCTGGAGCGAGATTGGTGGTATTCACCCTTTTGCCCCTCGTACTCAAGCCGAAGGCTATCAGCAAATGTTTGAGGAATTGGAGTCAATGCTTTGCGAGATTACTGGTTTTGATGCGGTTTCTTTGCAACCTAATTCTGGAGCTCAAGGCGAATATGCAGGTTTGATGACAATTCGTGGTTATCACCACAGCCGCGGAGACCTACACCGTGACATTGTACTTATTCCTGAGTCGGCACATGGTACCAACCCAGCAAGTGCCGTAATGGCCGGAATGAAGGTGGTTGTAGTAAAATGTGATGACCACGGAAACATTGATGTAGTGGACTTGAAAGCTAAAGCAGAGCAACACAAAGAAAACCTTTCGGCCTTGATGGTAACTTACCCCTCTACTCACGGAGTATTTGAAGAAGCCATTCAGGAAATGTGTCAAACAATCCACGATTTTGGAGGACAAGTATACATGGATGGTGCTAACATGAACGCCCAGGTAGGTTTGACCAGTCCTGGAATTATTGGAGCCGATGTTTGTCACTTGAACTTACACAAAACTTTCTGTATTCCTCACGGTGGTGGAGGTCCTGGTATGGGTCCCATTGGAGTAGCAAAGCATTTAGCACCTTTCTTACCAAATCACCGCACAGTAAAGGTTTCAGAAGAGTCTACTGCCACCGCTATTTCTGCGGCACCTTGGGGTAGTGCCAGCATCTTGACCATTTCTTATGCCTACATTAAAATGATGGGTAGCGAGGGATTGACCAATGCTACTAAAATGGCGATTCTCAATGCAAACTATCTCAAGACTCGTTTAGAAGATCACTATAAGGTTTTGTATACTGGGGTAAATGGTACTTGTGCTCACGAGTTTATTGTAGATTGTCGCGAGTTTAAGCAAACTGCGGGAGTAGAAGTAGCTGACATTGCCAAGCGTTTGATGGATTATGGCTTCCACGCTCCCACGGTGTCGTTCCCAGTAGCAGGTACTATGATGATAGAACCTACCGAAAGCGAAAACCAAGAAGAATTGGATCGTTTTTGTGAGGCATTGATTAGCATTCGTGAGGAGATCAGAGAGATTGAAGAAGGTAGTGCTGCCAAAGACAATAATGTGGTTGTAAACGCACCACATACCGCCAACATGGTGATTAGTAATGAATGGGAGAAACCTTATTCTCGTGAAAAAGCGGCTTATCCATTGCCATATTTGACAAGTAATAAATATTTCCCAACTGCGGCTAAAATTGACAATGCTTTTGGAGATCGTAACTTGGTATGTTCTTGTATTCCAATTAGTGAATACGCCGAAGAAGCCGAAGCTGAAGCAATTTAATAAATAACAGTTGATAAATACCCTATAGTCCCCACAGAGCACTTTGTGGGGATTTTTTTATAGAAATTGCCCAAACTTTTAGGATAAATTCCCAACCTCTGAGATATCATTTGCGAAAAACACCTTTTCTCTATTCATTTTTGCAAAAATCAATAACTTCTTCTCATTTTTTAAGTGGTGTCCTCCATTCAAATCGTTTACTGCCAATCCCTCGGGTATCAATGCAAATAACCATAAGTGTATTTGCGTATACTCTGATAACAACACAATGTAACGGACACTATGATGTTTTTAAAGAAAATTTTATTGATGGGTTTATTCGCCACTTTATCACATTTGGTGGTGGCTCAAGTCAAGGTTTTGGGCAATGTAGAGATTTCTAACCAAGGGGTGAGCCTGGGCGTTATTTTTAATACAGGAGAAGCTCCCAAAGCAAAGGAGCCATCCTTGTCCCCTGTCAACTTTTCGGGGCACAGTGGGCAGGTCAAAGGCTTTGGTGTGGGGCTGGAATCTTCATTTTTCAATATAATGGGAGAAGAGCAAACCACTTTGTACACGCCTCGTTTATCCTATCAGGTTTTTGACACCTGGTTGCCTATAGGGGCTAAATTAAACGTTCTTTATTATACTGATTTTAACAAGGGTTCGCTTACCATACGCCCTGAGCTTGGGGTTAATCTGGGAGTTAATAATTATTTGATGTATGGTTATAATCTGGTAACTACTCAGTCTGAATTGGTGCCCACTCGCCATCAGGTTACTTTTGGTTTTACTTTTCCTAAAATACGATAACTTACGCACTATGAACACTTTGAATAAAATATTGATCACGGGATGTTTGTTGGTTTTAAGCACTTTTTTCGCACAAGCTCAAACACACCTCAAGATAGAAGTATCTACTCAAGGGGCTGGATTAGGAGTCTTTTTCAATGCTTCTGAGCAGGTAAGTGGAGGGTTTGCCCCGGTTAATTTCCCAGAAGATGTGTACGGCCTTGGTTTGGGAGTCGAATCGCCCCTGTTTTATCGTACCGAAACACAGGGAGAGAATAAATTTACGCTGGCTCCCCGGCTATCTTATGAGTTCCACGCTACATTTTTAATCATAGGATTGGCGGCTAGAGCCAATGCCTTGTATTATACCAATTTTGAGAAAGGTGCACTCACTTTCCGCCCAGAGGTGGGTCTAACTTCACGAGGTAGTGTCTATTTGTTGTATGGTTACAATCTACCACTACAAAACCAGGAGTTGGTACCTACCCGTCATCAGGTAACGTTTGGAATTACTATACCAAGCATTGATTTATAGTTTTGATCTACCAGCCCTTTCGGGCACTTTACTCGAAAGGATTGGTAGATTCATTATAAGCTCATTTAGAATAACGCTTTCTCAAATTTAAGCTTCGGGCTGAATAATATATTTTCTATCATATTCCATCTTTTTTGCGGTAGTGTCTGCGATTTCTTTCCCAAAAAATCGTTCAACAATGTGTAATGACATATCTATACCTGCAGAAATTCCACCAGAAGTAAGGATGTGGCCTTCATCAATAAACCTTATATCTCGCTCAACATTTACCCGAGGGTATTCCTTTTCAAGTCTGTCTACATCCATCCAGTGGGTAGTAGCCCTCTTTCCATCTAAAATACCAGCCTCAGCCAATAAAAGGGCTCCTGTGCAAACCGAAGCAAGGATCGATACTTTTTCCTGTTGATTTTTGAGCCAATTAATCGTCACTTCATTTTTAATTTCTATTACCTCTGCTCCAAACCCTCCAGGCACAATTAATACATCAAATACTGGCTCAGATTCAAAAATTACATCAGGCAACACTCTAAAACCATAACGTGCGTTGACAACCTTGTCCTCTGCTGATACAAGACTCACTTGAAAAGCTTCTTTTTCTTTAACAACTGTCTTGGCAAAAACTTCAAAGGGACCAGCAAAGTCTAGCACCTCAACCTCATCGAAAATAAATATTCCAACGTTAATTTTTTCCATATCATTGACATTAAAGAGTATCTGATAACTTTTTTATAGATAACAAAGAAGCCATGAAAATTTCGTTGGGCGGTTCTGCAAAGCGTAGTATTACATATGCTTTTTGTAAAATTTTATTCCTAGTTAAAACCAAAAAAGCTATCCCAAACTTTTAGGATAGCTTCTTAAATATAGAATTTGTATTGTTTTATTGATTCAAAAATTGGGTCAAGAGGCGATGAAAGTGGTGTACCCCTTTTTCCATTTTAGGTGAATACCGCCCTCGGTCATAAAACCTTGATTTTACTCCCTTTTGCACACTTTCTACTACTTCTTCATCTTCACGTTCGGTTTTATCCAGTACACTACCTACTAAATCTTCTACTGGGGCATCTCCATAGGCAAACGTAAGAAAGGCTACTTTGGTGAGGTTCAGCGCAATTGGTTTAACAATGTTTACTGATAATCCCCAGGGGTAAAAATTGAACATTAAATTTGGAAATACCCAATAATAATAAGCAGCTACATCCTTGCCATAATCGGGGGAATCTTTAGGTAGATCAAAACAAGGCTCTCCTTTTTTAGCAATTCCTAGCTGTAAGTTACAATACTCATAAACCTCCGTAGTATAATTGCCATAATCCAACAAATTACCCAAACCTTCATGGACAAATGGTACATGAAAGCCTTCCAGGTAATTGTCACAATACAAGGCCCAGTTTGCCTTTACTAAATAATCACGTGATATTTTGGGCACATAGATAAGTTCGTCTAAAGGGAGCCAAAATAAGCGTTTATCAATTTCTCCTAGAAAACTTTCGAGGGGAGCTATAGGATCAAAGGCTGTAAAAAGGAAGTTGTGCCATTGCTTAAAGGGTACTTTGGGCAAATGGTCAGCTTCGGTAGGAAAATTTTTAGCTTCTTTAAATTCGGGCATTCCTTTAAAGCATCCATCCAGGCCAAAACGTTTACCGTGGTAGCGACACCTGAGTCCTTTTACCTGCCCAGGATTCTCAGCCACCAAATTACCTCGGTGGGTACATACATTTGACAAACAATGGATGTTGTGCGCTTCGTCACGGGTCAGCAAGAGAGGTTCCTCCAGAAATCCATCCAACAATTGAAAGGGATATACTTGTCCTGCGTTTCTTATCAAGTTTTCTTCCCCAATCCATTGCCAGGTACGACTAAAAATCGCATCTCTGGTGCGAGCAAAAGCTTCGGCATCATTGTAAAAAGTGCCCGGCAGGGTTTGTGCCTCTGCAATATTTTCGGCAATTGTATATTTTGTCATACACCCCTAAATAATAAAAGGTTAATAAAAACTTTGCCTGCCAAAATATACAAAAAACCTGAGGAGTCAAGTGAAGCTGGCTGGAGATTTATTGTAGTCAATCGGTTCGCTTGAGTTTACGCAAGCATGCATGTAATAATTGCAACATTTCCAGGCGTTCGTTTTGATCCAAGGCCGCAAACATAGTTTGATTAGCCTCTTGACGCTTGTACTCCATACGGTCAATTACCTCCACCCCTTTGTCGGTAATCTTCAATCTTTTACGACGACGATCAATGGGATCTTCAATTTGGGTAATCAGTCCTTTTTGGCTCAAAATATTCACCAGATTGGCTATATTCGGCTTAGACACATCCAATGCCTCTGCTATATCCTTTGCAAATACCCCTTCTTTCATTCGCTGAGCATTTAAAAAAGGAATATTGGGATCACCATGAATGTATAGTAATATCAGCCATTGTTGTGTGGTTATGCCTAATTCTTGAGTCAGAAGATCCCCTCGTTTGGTCATTTGGGCTGCCAATTCAATGATGGTAAGCACCAAAGATTCTTCTACGGTTTCTTTGCGCATTGATTTAACCTTTTATCGTATAACTACCTATAATTTTGTGGCAAAATATAATATTTTGAGGACAATTATCGTTGAGGTAAATTTCTTCACATTATGATAAAGTAGGGGTAAAATAAGTAAGGTGGTTAACTTTGGCATGTCGGCAGTTTGATCAAACAAGTTGCATTTTTAGCAGAGGATTTATCAAAACCAAGCAATAGATCAACCTTTGTTTGTACAGGTTCAATTAATGGCCTAAAAAACACAAAAAATTAATCCTCAAATGCATAAGGAATCATTGTAAATTTTAAGCGACTGGCTGCTTTGAAGTACTCTCCTTCCTCGAGCAAATCAGTGTTGTCATCAGGATAGTACCAATTCACCTCTATGGTAGCTCCTTTGTCTTCGTATTCTTTTAATTTACGAAAAATAGAGGACATAATCTTCGAAGAACTAGAGTTGAGATACAAAAATTTCAAATCCCAGCACATATTTCCCTTCACCTCCTTCATGTAGGTATCAATCCACTCAATAATAGGCTGGTAAAACTCACGGGGGTTTTCTATAAAAGATTCACCTTGCAGGCTACAGGAGCCAGTATCAGCATTGAGCTTTACTTCAGGAGTCAAAAAAGCACCAGTGGTTTCTTCAATGTACAAATTTCTCATAATCTTGATGGTTACCTTCAAGTATAATAAATTTTGATGATATACTTTGTGGATTTTGATAGTTCAAAGCTATACTTTTTCGGTGGCTTTATGCACTTTATTGATAGCTTCTTTCTTAAATCCTTCTTTGGGGATTTTGGCACAAAAGCCAAGGTAGGTTGATTGATTGTTGATACGCTCGGTAGCAATTTGTAAGCTATTTCCTGAAAGCAGTACGATTTGCACTAAGCCTAAGCCTCCTCCTCTACTGTTTTTGTCAACTTCTTTTTCTGAAAGCTTTATCTTAAAATCGATTAAATCTTTGCGGGCCAGCGAATTAATATGTTCACAGTGAAGCATGAGTTTCTCTACGGCAGCATTACTTACCACATTTCCCGTAATTAACAAATAATATTCTTCTCTTTCATCTAATACCAATGTACCCACTGCTTCGTGATTACCCATATTATTCTTTTCTTCTGAATGAAGCAAAATGTTATGAGCCAACTCCAAAAAAACTGATTGTATTTTGTAGCCTAGTTTATTTTTTTTAAAAACCTGACGAATTTGATTGCGAGCCTTGGCGATCAGTTCATAGCTTACGCCTCCTTTGTATACCATCAGAGGAGATTTCACTTGAAAGTCTTGATCCTGAAGAAAAGAATTTGTTATAAAGAGATTCACTATTGGTTATATTTATGCTTCCGGTTCATCAAGGTACCCAAACGATTGAAGCGATTGCTTGATACGTAACCATTCTTATTAGTATCAACTCCCACGGTTAAGGAATGTTTCTGCGGAAAAAAACATTTTATCCCCTAGGTAAGTAATCAATCAGTTTTGTACTCTGTTATGATAAAAGATATTAAAATAAAATCTATGGATAGATCATTTAGCAGTAAAATTTACAAAAGTATCAAAAAAAATCGCAAAACTGCCTCCATGATGCCCTACTTTTTTGCGTATTCATAAATAGAACTGACAACGCTGTAAAATTCCAAAAACTGGATCATCAAATGAATTCTCAAAAATTACCCCTCACACAAACAATACTTATTGCATTGTTTCTATTCGGTGCCAATAGTTTGGCAAAAGCGCAAATTGAGAGCACTTCCTCTACTGTTACTTTTGATTTGAGCAAAATCAATGCAAAGAAGATGGCCAAAATCCAATGGCTGTCTCCCACACAAAAGGATCAGCAGCAGGTGGTTCAGCAAACTTTATTTCTGGTTTCGGCCCGAATTAAATCATTTTCTGGCCTACAGCGAGTAAAAATTCATATTAACAATAGTATCCGCACTCAAGTATTAGAGGTGAGCAAACACCTCCGTAAAGAACAAGGCAGCGATATCTTTTATGTATTCTCTGCCGAAACACAACTAGACAAAGGCACTAACAGTCTCAAAATAGAGGCAATTAATCACGCAGGAAGTGTTTTTTCAGACAGGATCGCCGTAACCTGTAACCCTCCACAAATGGTAAGAGTACCTAATACGAGTTTAAACGTGACAAAAAACGTTGACTCTCCCAAACATTATCAGCCTTCAGATGTAGATGAAAATTTGCCTAAAACTTATCTCAATAACCCAAATGCCATTGCCGTAGTGATTGGTAACACAAATTACAAGAAGGCTAAAAATGTAGATTATGCCATCCACGATGCCCAAAGTATAAAGCAATACCTGGAAAAGGTGATGGGTTTTAAACCAGGCAATATTTTTTATCTGGAGGATGCTACCAAGGGTGAGTTTGAGTTATATTTTGGCATCAAAGGCAACCCCAAAGGGAAGCTATATAATGCCGTAAAACCAGGTAAAAGTGATGTATTTGTGTTTTATTCGGGCCACGGAGCGCCTAGTATCAAAAACAAGCATCCTTATTTTGTACCTGTAGAGTGCGACCCTCAGTATATTGAATTGGGAGGGTATTCGGCCAATGTGTTTTATCAGAATCTGGCCAAAATCAAAGCTCGTTCGATAGCTGTGGTCTTAGATGCTTGTTTTTCGGGATCTACTATTTACGAAAATATATCTTTGATTGATATCAAACCTAAAGGAGTATCAGATTTGAAAAACGGGGTGGTATTGTCTTCCTCTTCGGGCAATGAGGTTTCTTGTTGGTACAATGACAAGCAGCACGGTATGTTTACCTATTTTTTCTTAAAAGCCATTCACAATCAAAACGGAGACCTTAACCAAGATGGACAGCTCACCTTCAAAGAAATCTACCAGTATATTTCCAACAACTCTGAGGGTATTCCTTACTTTGCCCGACGCATCCATGGCGTAGAACAACACCCTACCATCAAGGGAAAGAATACTTCGCAGGTATTGGTAAAATATGATTAGTATCTTGAATGATGGCTAACGTTACGTAGTTTATTCTGGCGGCTAAATGGCTACATTGCCTCGTCTGTGTGTCAACTTAAGCTTTATCAGTTTACTAATTTTTTCGAACTCACACTCCTTAATCAGTGAAGCATATACTTAAAAATCAAGTACTTACAGCCTCA
>DMXI01000411.1 GCA_003483885.1 Microscillaceae bacterium | reverse complement strand
AACGCCAATAAACTAAGGCGAAATTTAAGCCCTTGTTTTTCAAAAAAAGACACTCATTAACAAGGGCTTGCACCTTGGTTTTATTTGAGTATACTCTGGCTAAGGTTGGGTTGACGAGCATGCGATGGAAATCGGGATTTAAATAATTTGTGCGCGTAGCCGTAGCTACGGGCAAAAAAGCAACAAAGTATAACAAAGGGGAATAAAACCAAATCGGGCAGTTATTGCGAACACGTTACTTAACTCACTCAGTATTTTTTGGTATAATATTCGGATATGACTAACTTATCGACCAAATATTACATAAGTGTATGAAGTCGCCTCGATTGCATACACTACACTAAACCAACCTAGAAACTCATGTCGCTGATCAGTAGTAAACCTTTTACCCTTGACCGTATTGTCAGGATTTTAATATGGGTAGGAACCATTTGGGGATTGTACAAGATTTTGTCTTATCTACAGGATGTGTTGATTCCCTTTGCCATCGCTGCACTGCTTGCTTACATTATGAATCCTTTAGTGCTTTTTTTGCAAAATAAAGTAAAAATCAAAAACCGGGTAATAGCCGTATTACTCAGCCTACTGTTAGTATTTAGTGCCTTTGCAGGGCTGGCCTTGGTTATGGTTCCTTTAGTGGCTAAAGATGTCAACCGTATGGGTACAATGGTGAAAAATCTTGCAGCAGATCCACATTTGGATAAAAAAGCACAAGAGTACATTCCAGAAGGGGTCTGGGCTAAGATAAATGAGGTAATTGATACTGCACATACTCAAGAGTTTTTTCAGACTGAAAAGTTTACCACATTGGCAGTAGATGCAGCAAAAAAAATACTTCCCAATGTCATTGGCCTTTTCAATAGCGTATTACATTTGCTGCTGGGGATTATGGGTTTTGCCATTGTCTTGCTTTACTTGATTTTTATCCTGCTCGACTATCACAAAATCATGTTTCAGTGGACCGATCTGCTCCCCGAACAATACCATAGGCGAGCCAAGGGGGTAATCACTGATTTTAAAGCCGCCATGGGAAACTACTTCCGGGCACAAACCCTCATTGCCTCGATGGTGGGAGTACTATTTGCAATTGGCTTCAGCATTATTAATTTACCACTGGCCATAGTATTTGGCTTGATGGTAGGTGCAATGAATATGGTGCCTTATCTACAAAATATTGCTTTTATTCCTGCCGCATTTTTTGCCTTGATTCACTCCTTAGAAACCGGCCAAAGCTTTTGGGTGATGATGTTATTGGTACTGGCTGTATTTGTAGCGGTGCAGTTGATTCAAGATGCAATTCTGACTCCTAAGATTATGGGAGACGCTATTGGCCTAAACCCAGCCATCATGTTATTAGCACTTTCAGTATGGGGTAAATTGTTAGGAATTTTAGGGTTAATTATTGCCCTGCCTATGACCTTCTTGCTTTGGTCTTATTACCGAAGTTTTTTGATGAATGCCAGGAAAGCACCCGCCGAAGATACAGGTCCCAAGCACGCTGCTGTTCCTCGTTCGGATGTATAATGTTTGGAAGTCTATAATAAGAAATCCCCGTTTTATAGCTTTTAAAAGTATAAAACGGGGATTTTTTTATCGTTATTAATAAAAAGATTCAAATCAGGTTTTCGGCCAATCCATAGCGTAGCTGAATGTTATGCATCATGTTGACCAATACTCTTAATGCTGCATCTATTGCTCCTTTTTTAATGGCGTCTACACATTGTCTTACTACCTGATAAATAAATGTATAAATAGCATCACGGGAGGTATGAGCATCAATATTTTCTACTATTTGAGGGGCTGCCTGTTGATAAGTGCGCAAATACAATACTCCTATGCGATCCTGAGGCAAATACTCGGTCTGGAATTGACGAAGTACGTTGAAGTCCTCATAAGTTTGAGCCGAAACGCCTACGTGTTTGCAAGCAGCTGCCAAATAGCATTCTTTGGCCATTCGCTCAATCGTATTTTTGGGTGTTGTATTATTGTTTAAGCTTTGCATAAGTCTTTAGTAGTATTTTTTAAACAAATAAGCCTGAGAATAAGTATTTGTACTCAATTTGCTGGCATAAAGTACAAAAATGAAGAAAATTGGACATTTACAAAGGAAATTAACACATTTATTTAATCACTTCACAACTGTAGTACAACCCTAATGGCTATTTGGTGGCCTTACCCCAAAAAGTATGTCAACTTCACGACTCATTTTCGTTTGGGTTCGCCAGTCATTTACATGTTCTTAACAGTCTAATAAACATTACATAGGTCTACTTCCTTTTGTCAATCAGTTATAATTCTTTTTATTTGCACTTTCATTATTTGAATACCAAAACAGACCTATGAATTTAGAATTTGCCAAAAACGAAGATTTACTAAAGCAACAGCTTTTTCAGTTAAAAACCAGACTGGAAAAGGTGGCTTTGGGAGGAGGTGAGAAAAAAATTGCCAAGCAACACGCCAAAGGCAAACTAACTGCTCGCGAAAGAATTGATTATTTGATTGATGATGAAAGTGATTTTTTAGAAATCGGTGCGCTTACTGGCTTCGATATGTACCCAGAATATGGCGGCTGCCCATCGGGTGGTGTAGTAGTAGGCATAGGTCGGGTAAGTGGCAAACAATGTGTAATTGTAGCCAATGATGCTACTGTAAAATCAGGGGCTTGGTTTCCGATTACTGCCAAAAAGAACTTGAGAGCCCAGGAAGTGGCCATCGAAAATAAATTACCTATTATATACCTGGTAGATAGCGCCGGGATTTTTCTTCCGCTTCAGGCTGATGTATTTGCCGATAAAGAACACTTTGGGAGAATGTTTCGCAACAATGCCCAAATGTCGTCTATGGGTATTGTACAGGTAGCGGCCATTATGGGAAGTTGTGTAGCCGGAGGGGCTTATTTGCCGATTATGTCAGATGAGGCCATGATCGTAGAAGGTACTGGTTCTATATTTCTGGCTGGGCCTTATTTGGTAAAGTCTTCTATTGGAGAAGATATAGATGCCGAAACCTTGGGTGGTGCCACTACTCACAGCGAAATATCAGGGGTTACCGACAACAAATACCCCGATGATCAATCTTGTCTGGATGCTATTAAAGGTATCTTTGATAAATTGGGCGACAACGAAAAGGCTGGTTTTAACCGAGCTACGCCTCAACCTCCCAAAGAAAAGCCTGAAGAGATTTATGGAATTCTGCCGGCAGATCGTACCAAGCCTTATGACATGGTAGATTTGATCAAGCGTTTGGTAGACAACTCTGAGTTTGACCAATACAAGGAAGGTTATGGTAAGTCGATTGTATGTGGACGGGCCCGCATAGATGGATGGGCAGTAGGTATTGTGGCCAACCAACGCAAGATTGTAAAGTCTAAAAAGGGTGAAATGCAAATGGGTGGGGTGATTTATTCTGACTCTGCCGACAAAGCGGCTCGCTTTATTATGACTTGTAATCAGCAAAAAATTCCACTGGTCTTTTTACAAGATGTAACTGGGTTTATGGTAGGGAGCCGTTCCGAGCACGGAGGTATTATTAAAGATGGTGCTAAAATGGTAAGTGCGATGGCCAATTCGGTCGTGCCTAAGTTTACCATTGTAGTGGGTAACTCTTACGGCGCTGGAAACTATGCCATGTGTGGCAAAGCTTACGATCCTCGCCTGATGATTGCCTGGCCCACGGCTAAAATCGCGGTAATGAGTGGACAATCAGCTGCCAAAACGCTTTTGCAAATCCAGATGGCTTCCCGAAAAGCCAAAGGTGAAGAGATTACTCAAGAGGAGGAACAAGCATTATTGAGCGAAATCACCGAAAGATACGATAGCCAAATGTCTCCTTATTATTCGGCGGCTCGTTTGTGGGTAGATGCGATTATTGATCCATTGGAAACCCGTAAGGTCATTTCGCAAGGGATTGAAGCAGCCAATCACGCACCCATTGAGAAAAGATATAATGTAGGAGTTATTCAAACTTAAGGTAAAAATCAGTTTTGAATTTAAGGCCACTCTCATACCAATAGGAGTGGCTTTTTCCTATCCATTAAACTTGAATGTTTAGCACATCCCCTAGAAATTACCTTGACTGAGCAAAAAGATTTCTCAGTTGTGGTCATTTTTCAACATTTGTTGAGATTTTTTAGCACACACCTTCTATAAATTTAGGCTCAAATAGTGTTTTATTTAGTCCTATTATAATGATAAGAAGGTTCTTTTTGACATTTATACTTCCTCTAGCATGTATAAGCTTAGGAGGATTGTTTGCATTTCAGCAAAGTAAACAACCAAGCCTTAAAAGTAGTCAAGTTATCAAAAACAAAAACTGGATCATTCCTCCTAAGTTAGATTTGAGTTCAAGTCTCCTGGCGAGAGCAAAAATTGCTTTGACTGGGTTATTTGCATTAAGAGAACAAGAAGTTTTGTATGCAGTCGCTATAAAAGATGATGAAGGGGAAGTTCTCAATGGTAAACATACTTACCAAGTAAGCGGTAAAGCCCTGGATGCCCACTACTGGAGCATCACTCTCTATGATAAAAATCATTTTCTAGTTTCCAACCAAGCCAAGTGCTATAATATCAGCCGGTTTGATATAAAATATGATAAAGCTGGAAATTTTAGTTTTTTTGTGTCCCCTCAAAAGCAAAAGCAGGCTAATCATTGGCTTCCAAGCCCTCAAGATCAACCATTCAACTTATTACTTCGTCTATATAACCCTTCTCCATCCATTTATCAAAATATTTCAAAGGTGGACTTACCTAGTATTACCAAAATCAAAGAATAGTTTATGAAAAAACGTCTGATTTATATATCATTCCTGGTGGCTTTGATGGCAATTGGTTCACTTGGGACCTTATATGGTATACCTTATTTAGTAATGAGTAAAGTAAAGTCTCGCTTGGGACTTACAGTCCCTAATCAATTTCGCCATTCACCGTTAATGGATCATACACAGAGAGCAGTCGTACGCCCCAACCCTAATTTTTTGTATTCCATTGGGCAATTTGATCTCACTGATGGCCCTATAAAAATTACGGGTCAAATTCCTGATTCGACCTATTGGTCTATTGCGTTTTATAAAAATAACACCGTTAACTTTTTTGTCAAGAATGACCAACAATTCAAGCATAAGTCATTTTCTATTATGCTTAAACCTAAAGGTTATGAATTAAAACCTGACAAAGGCACGCAAGTGGTTGAAGCCGCTTCGACTACTGGTATCGTACTCGTTAGATTACTAGTACCCAATCGCAAAAAGCAAACAGTTGCTCACTTCAAAGAATTTCAGCAATCGTTACGAATAAAGCCCCTGAACTAAGTTCAATGCAAACAATCATGTATATCGACAAAAAAGCCTCTCAATATTAGAGAGGCTTTTTTGTTTAGATATAAGTGATATTGCAAGATTTAAAATTTATTGTTTGAGAATTCGCTTGACAGTGCGTTGGTCACCTAGCTTAATTTCTAACCAATAAATGCCTGCTTTCAGGTTATTGAGCCTCAATGTCACCTCTTTAGTAGTTGCAAACTTGCTAAATGGATACTTCGCTAAAGCCATTCCCTGAATATTTCGTAAGATAATCTCCCCTTCTCCGGTAGAAGCCATATCCAACCTTACCTTTGTTTGGGTTTCTACAGGGTTAGGAAATATCTCGGTATGTTCGGCCATGGTCTCTGAGATTCCAGTCGTTTGTTTATCAGGCGCAATTCTGATTTGGGCATAGTCAGATACCAAGGTTCCTTTGAAGGCCCGAATACGATAATACGCTTTATCTCCTAAAATGCTCCCAAAATCGGTGTAACTGGTATCGTTCACACTCAATGTAACCAACGGAGTAAAGTTCACACCATCGCCTTTTTCCAAATAAAATCCTTCAGTACGAGGATCGCTGTTTGTCCAGCCTAGTTTTACGGCCCATACGGTATCTACTGCAGTAATTTGTCCGTGAAAATTCGCAGGTACTTCCAATGGTTTTACTACTTCTACTTTTACAACATTAGATTCCATTTGTCCACATTCGGCCGAATTGACCAAACGACGAAAATAAGTAGTGACGAATAAAGCATCAGGAGTATAGGTAGTATCAGTAGCTCCAGCAATCAAACTCCAGTCAATACCATTGGTAGAGGTTTCCCAGCTATAAGTAAGGAAGCCAAAGCCACCACTGGCCGCTTGCAAAGAATTGATAGTTGCGGGAACATCGCCTTTTTGTATCATCTGATCTGGCCCAACAATACCTCCAGCTAAAGGAGACAAGGTAACATTTACCACAGCCCGATCACTTTCAAAATCACAACCTGGCAAATACACACTCACGTAGTAAGTTACATCTGTTAATACCCCAACCACGTATGAAGGGTTTGCATTATCTTGTAGCAGCGTCCCTCCTACTTCAGCATCGTACCAGCGATATCTAATGTTCTGCTCAGCAGACACAGCCGTCATTTCCAACAATCCAATCCCACAAATTCTATAATCGCTCACCAATGGTTTGGCTACGCCGGTAATCACTTGTGCGCTTACTGGAACTCTCTCGCTTTCGCAATTGCCATTATAAAAGCTCACATAGTAAACCGTAGTAGCTGATAGATTGACTACCGTAAAAGAACCTGTATTGCTTTCTAACAATACGCCACCAGTAGCAGCATCGTACCAACGGAAAGATTCATTGGCAAAAAGTTGAGAACCATCAGCTTTAGAGGCATTCAACACTAAGTCGCCAGTACCACAACGAGCAGTATTCATTACTACTGGGCTGGCTGCTATGGCATTGAAAGTAATATTTAAAGGCGCAGAGGTAACCACACATGCTTGAGACGAAGTTTCGGTAACTGTCAGGCTTCCTACGGCAGGTGTCCCATTCCATTCAATGGTTACTGAAGCTGTTCCCTGACCGCCAACGATGGTACCCATCGTCGGGTTGGTAAGTTCCCAGTTGTAGGTACTTCCGGCATTATCGGTGGTAGTGTAGGTTTCTATTTGCCCAACACAAATTGCAGTAGCTCCGGCAATGGTTGGAGTAGGAGGCTCAGTGACGATCACATTTACAGGTACACGAGCACCTTCACAAGCAGCACCTACTACGGATACATAAAAAGTGTAAGTTCCTACCGGTAAAGTAGGCGTGGTAAAAGAAGCACTTGTACTCAGCGCTGTTCCACCAACTGCAGATTGGTACCAACGATAATTTCCCTCGGTGGCCCCAGTCGCGATTAAAGTAACTGATCCAGCTCCACAACGTGTTTGGTCGCCACCAGAAACCGCCGCAGTAGGGCTTGCGATATTGATTACGGCATAATTGGACGGTGCTACCCCACACACTCCGCTT
This sequence comes from Microscillaceae bacterium, assembly GCA_003483885.1. Classification (GTDB taxonomy): domain Bacteria; phylum Bacteroidota; class Bacteroidia; order Cytophagales; family Microscillaceae; genus Microscilla. Next base: position 26,294 of record DMXI01000411.1, on the reverse strand, counting down.
TGTACGATTGCGCGATAAAAAGTATGCGTACTTACATTGGTATAGTTTAATACTGTAGAGGTATTGGCTATATCTGTCCAGTTGATCCCATCGGTAGACGATTGCCATTTGGTAACTGCACCTGAGTGTCCGCTGAGGGTCAAAGAACCACTTGATCCAGCACACACTTGTTGACCACTTGTAACCTTACCATTTGGGTTATTAATAAAATACTTGCGCACCCACCCATTCAATTTATCACTGACATATACATTTTGCTCCAAATCGGCAATCACCCCAGTAGGAAAGTTAAATTCAACATTTGAAGCAAAGTTGTCATCGGCAAAACCAGCCACTCCAGTACCCGCAGCAGTCGTCACGTTTCCATTGCTAATCTTACGAATCAAGTGGTTGCGAGTATCGGCTACAAATACGTTTCCTTCCTTATCTACGGTAACGCCTGCGGGGTGATTAAAACGGGCATTGATAGCAGTTCCATTGATAGCACCTGCGTTTGTTTGGGAAATGTTTCCAGCAAAAGTAGAGGTAGTACCATTGGCAATCAATACTTTACGAATGAGGTTATTATGACGATCCGCTACAAATAAATTACCTGAGTCATCTAAGGCTACATCGGTTGGAAAGAAAAAACGAGCACTTGAGGCTGCACCATCTACTGCTCCTGACGCGAAAAGTGTACCGATTGGGGCACCTGCTAATATTGTTACCGTATTGCTGTTCAGGTCAATTTTCTTGATTTTGTGGTTGTTTTTATCGGCAACGTATAAGTGGTTGTTAGACAAGTCTAGGGCAATGCCTGATGGCTCACGAAAACGAGCTGCAGTAGTTGCACCTATTACATCTCCGGCTGAACCATTCCCTGTAATGGTAGATACCACCGCAGCACCATTAGGATCAACAATTTTACGAATCGCGTGGTTATCTTTATCAGACACGTACAGGGTTCCAGCAATATCGATGGCTAGTCCAGTGGGGAAGTTAAAACGGGCCGCAGTTCCGTTGCCATCTATCAAACCACTGTTGCCCGATGATCCTGCAATGACACTGATGATACCTGACACGATTTCTACACGTTTGATCACATGGGTTCTTTCGTCAGGCACATATAGGTATTGACCATCTGGCGAAATTACCAAACTAGCTGTTCCATCTGAAGTGGATGTTGGATTGGAACCAAAGCCAAAGCCACCTCCTGCTACTCTTACATTTTCGGTCGGCGCATTGCCTCCATCTATTAATGTAATCACGGTGCTTGCTTGAATGTCACAAGTTCCTTGAATAACATTGTAAGTAATAGTATATGTACCACTTGCCAAGCCTGAGTTAAGGGTGATTTCCCCGGTAGCACTATTGATGGGTAAACCTCCAGTGGCCGTATAAGTACCTCCTGTCAAGTCGGTCCCGTCAGAACTGATGAGGTTCACTGTGGCAGTACCTGCATTTTTACATAAAGTAGACGAAGCATACGCAATGGTGGCGGTAGGGCAAGTAAATGGAGCTACTGCCCAAAGTTCGGTTCCCACGTTATTGTCTCCGTCAAAAGCACTAAAAAACAAGGCATCTTGATTGACGGTGGTAGGAACAGCCACAAGTTCCGAAATCTTGGAAGCATTGGCACTGGGACTGGGGTTCAGGTCTTTGACCAATACCGTTCCGGCATCGGTGCCATCGCTTTTCCACAGTTCACGCCCGTTGGTAGCCGTAAGCGCCGTAAAATATATCTCAGAAGCTGAGAATCCTACACGTACTTTGGTGATGTTTTCAGGACTAGAGCCAAAAGAACCTGGAAAAATATCTTTGACCATTACCGTACCACTGATGGTTGCATTACTTTTCCATAGTTCGGTTCCTGATGTGCCATTGGTTGCTGAAAAGTAGAAAGTACTATTGATAGCAACAAAGTTAGAGGGGTTAGAACTGCCAGATCCAGGGTTGAGGTCAACAGGCATCGAGTTTGTTCCATCACTAATCCATAGTTCGTTACCTAACGTGGCATTGCTCGCAGCAAAAATTAAAAAATGATCCATCACAATCAAACCAGCAGCCTCGTCTACCGTAGTACCTGCTGGTAAAGATAGTTTGACTGTTCCTGCATCCGTACCATCGCTTCGCCATAATGCTTCTCCTGAGCCATCGTTGGCAAAGAAAAAACATAGCCCATTTTTTTCTACCAGGTTATTTGGGTTTGAGCTGTTATTATTGCCTACATTGATATCCTTTACCAGGCGAGTACCAGCCGCAGTACCATCACTCACCCATAGTTCCCGGTTTACATTGCTTGCTCCTCCATCAAAATTGGCATCGGCCGTAAAAAATAATTTACCATTGACATTTGTCAAATTCTGAGGATTAGACGGCAACGTAAACCCTCCAATAGAATTGGTATTGATGTCTTTTACCAATACTGTTCCGCCAGCGGTTCCGTCGCTTTTAAAAAGCTCCTGACGACCCGAAGGATCTTGTCCAGCAAAGAAAAGCGTACCACTTACATTTACTAAAAATTGGCCATTACCCGCTCCAGGCGTACTACTAGCACTTCCTTGTGGGTTCACATTCACTACAAACTCAGTGGTACCATCCGCAATATTGGTCCGATACAACGCCCCTGAGTTAGTATTGTCATTGGCAAAATAATAGGCATAAATATTGACTCCCACGGTAAATCCCGTAAAGTACCGGGCGTTGGAGCTATTGGCTCCGGCAAAGATATCCCTGAGAAGCACCGTGCCAGCCAAAGTACCATCACTTAGGTAAGGTTCTTTGCCTATACCACTACCTGTGGCATTAAAAATCAAACGATTGCCTATGGCAGTAAGCTCCGACGGATTACTGGAATTTGCTAATCCAGTATAAATGTCGATCGGTTGTGGCATATTTTGCCCCCAGCCTCGAATAGATGTTCCTGTTAAACATAGCCCGATTAAGCCGATTAACAAATAATGAACATACTTGTAAGATGTCATAAAATTATGTTTAAAGGTTAATTAATAATAGAAATTCTCAGGAAAACTCATTGCACTGTTGGGTTTAATACAATGGTATATCAGATCACTTTCAGGCCTTTGGCAAAGGCGCTAAAAAACATCATAACTCATTTGCTCAAGAACAATTGTAGACAAGGCTCAGGGACGAACATCGGGTACTTAATGCTGACTAACTCAAGCACTGAAACACCTGTAAAAGGGTACAATCTTGCTCAATTTGTTAGCATAGTAATCCCTGTCAGACACCGATTGGTATGAACCAAAACAGGTGATGATGGAGGCTATTCGTCTGACTTAAAGCTCTCAAGACAATTGGCCTTATTGTCATAAGTTATTTTAAGAAGTGCAAGGTATAGGTATTGTAGGGGAGTACTTGGTCACGAATTTTAGGTATAAATACCTACAAAGAGGTGTAATTATTGAAATTGTAGCAGGGTATAGATAACGAGTCATAGAGGTTTTGGTTTGTAACAGTTTGATAAACAATTATTAAGAATATAAATATGGCCACGTCGGCCAATAGGTAAAATCACTATTATGGGGTTTATACAAGATGCAGAAAAAAGGTAACTCCTATAGTATTTCTTTTTTCTACAAAATGAAAAACGGTGAAATTTGAGCTCAAAGAAATGATGAAAAAATGAGAAAAAAGACTCAATGCCAGATTTGAGACCTCTTTAGCATTTCGTAAGACGAAAAAAATTTATCTAAAGATTTTTAATAAAAAAAACCTGTTCATTGAGTCGTCAATAAACAGGTTTTGCTTATCAGAAAAATATTGCTCTTCTTCTAATTGTCAAATTGGTAGCTGGTGATGGGACAGCCGAAAAAGCCAATAACCAAAGACCAACAACCAATGGCTGTCAATTAATTTATTTAGAAAATACCAATACCCACTCGTCGTTGATGTGGGCAGCCGTAGTGATAAAGAAGCCTTCATCCCAGCACTGCTGTACAATGGCATCTATATCGTCCCAACGGTGACGCAGGTGCATGCGTTGCTCGCGATATGGGGTACCAAACGATTCAATAAAAAAGTAGTCTCCGTCGTGGTCAATGATATCGGTGACCATGGGCTGATCGTGACTTGCATTAAAACCTCCCTGGCTATAGCTATCAAAACGACCACCCGAACGCTGGTAGGACGAATTGCGCGCGGTGCGATAGTTACGATTGTAAGGACGATGGCGCTGCCCTCCTACATACACATCTTCGGGCATATCTTCCCAATTAGACATTTTTTGTTCCCAGTTCAAACCTTCGGCTACCATGGCCACATACAATTCGTCTTCGTCATCATAAGCCATTTTTGTAACAGTTTGTCCGTTGTAGGTAAGCTCATGAAACATCTCCTCAAAATCGTGGAAATTATGGGTGCTTTGCCAGCTTTGGGCTCTTAGGTTAGAACCAGAGGTAAACACCAAAATCCACTCCTCGTCGTCAATCGCAATATTGGTTACCAAATACCCTTCGTTCCAGCCATCTTCTATGTGTCTTTCGGGAAACTCACGCCCAGACTCTATGTACTGCTCACGCCAGCCAGTACCAGCACTCATGATTACGTGGTATACGCCATCTCCATAATCGAAGTCGGTAATCATAAAACCTTCGTTCCACAAACGCTCAATTTCGCGTTCGCATCTGTCCCAGTTTTCTTCAATAACCAATGTTTGTTCTGATATTCTCAATGGTACCATAATAGGAAGTTTTATATGTTAAGAGTTGATTTAGTCGGTAGTTTTTTAGTTTTTAGTCCATAGTCGGCGGTCCACAGTCCATAGTTTTTATTTCATTGTTTCGCTTCGCTGATTGTTCTATTGTTCCGCCTTCGGCTGATTGTTGCATTGCTCTATTGTTTCGCTGCGCTTTTTAATGGTAAATGGTGAATGGTTACGCCTTCGGCTTATTGTTGCATTGTTTCGCTTCGCAGCATAATTCATCCATTCATAATTTATAATTGACCATTGACCACTCACCATTAATCATTAAAATAATAATTCATCCATTCATAATTCATAATTGACCATTAACCACTCACCATTAATCATTTAACACTGCCTCGTGCAACAATAGAGTTACCTTCAATATATAGATTTGCTTACAAAAAAGTTAGCTTTGAGTTCCGAGTTTTTTAATTTTCTGCCAGAAGAACAGCAAGGCCAATAATAACATCGTGACATTGATAATGGCCAGCCAATAACCAAACTTTTGCATAAACTGCACCCAGTTGACTTGGGCAAAAGACAGGTTTTTATAAAGCATAATAGAGATGCTGGCAATGTAGGCAAAGGCGTCAAACATATAGATAAGAAAACCCACTGTACCCTTGGTGTTGGAAGCAGCCAACAAACGATCAAACAAGAAAGAACCAATGGGAATATAGCCAAGATAGGTACCCATGCCAATCAAGATCATCCAAACAAACCCAGTAATCATTTCTTGGGCGTACAAAAATGAGCTAATACCTACTAATGCTGAGCCCAACCCTACCCCAATCAGGGTGACATAGAAAGCTTGAGCGTTTTTCCGAATGTACACGATCAAACTCAATAGTACCAATATGATAATGCTCACTACAATCTCGGATTGGGTGAACACAGCTAAATCAGCATTTTTGTCAATACCTGCCCAAATTTCCTTGGCAAAACCACTGCGGGTTTCCCGAAAGGCATTGAGTAACATATACAAAATCATCAGAAAGATAATGCCTCCTAAATAGCTTCTCAAAAACTGACGGCGTTGCGGGCCGTCCATAGGCTCTCTTACTTTTCTGAGGCGAATGTCTTCTTGATTAGGTGGCGGAGTGTGGCCTAATAACCAAGCCATGAGCAACATAGGCACAAAGTAAAACGCGCTTACTACAAAGGGCATCCAGTATTCCGAAACACCCCATTTGAGCACTGATTGGCCAATTTGCTGGCTAAACGCCGCCGCAAAAATAAAACTAGCACTCAACCCAGTACCAAACAATTCGGTGTGTTTACGCCCTTCGATAAAGCTAAGCATTACCCCCCAAACCAGTCCTAAAGGAAGGCCATTGATGAAAATAAAAATCAAATTGTAAGGCGCTGGAGTAATGGCCCATAAAATCCAGCTTAGTCCTGCCGTAGTAAGCAGCAGTACCAAGGTTCTAATGAGCACAAAGTTGTCTTTTTTGATCTCGGCAATAAGTTTAATACCTATAAATTTGGCGGTGGCATAGCCTAGCGTTTGTACTACTACCAGCAGGGTTTTATAACCCAAGGTGACATTGAGCAAAGGTACTTTGAAATCCAACGCAAAAGCACCCGCCGTAAAAGGTTTGCGAAAGCCGTAAGCACAGAAGTAGGTACAAAAAACTATAGTTACCAGAAACACATTGAGCAAGAGTGGAGAGGCATTACTCAATCGCTTTTCGAGAGATTTGTTGAAAATAGTCATTCGTCTTTTGGGGTCATGGGTTTGAGGTATCTCAAATACCTTGACAGCCAAGTTAAGGGTATTGGGATAAAATGCAAAAAGCAATTAATTTTCTCTGTCAAACCAATTGCTTTTTGTCATTTCTATTTTATTTGTAATACAAACTATTTGGCCAACTCAGGATAGTTCTTCAAGAAATCATCTAATTGTTTTTGTTTCTCAGGTTCAAAAACAGCATATTTCTTACCTGTGGCATCTTCAACCTCCAGCAAGGTTACCTGCAATATAGCGTTTTTGGCAGGTTGATTGTCAGGCCCAAACCTTGAGCTAGTAACCCCTTCCTTTGTAATCGTAATTTCCTGTCCAGGCTTCAATCCATCCTTGTATTCCTTCCCTTCACTTTCATCAATCGTAAAATTTATTCTCCCAAAAAAACGATCCCTTTCATACCAGGGTTTAGTACTGCCAGGATTCATAATTTTAATGTCCACGCTTATAATCTGGCGTAACGTTAGTTTTGAGTTGTTTACAATTTTATAGGAATGATTTAAAACATAACCATCAGAGAGTTCTGACTTGCGGTATTCAAACTTTGCTTCTTTGACCTCAATGGCCTTAAGAATGGCTGCTTGTTGTTCGGCAGCGGCTTTTTCTTTAAGCAACTTTTCTACTTGCGGTCTGATTTCTTTCAAAGCATCTTTTTTTGTCTTGGCCCTTATTTCTTCGCCCATTTTCATTACCTGTTCATAAGTAAGGCCATCTAGTTTTTTTCGTAAATCGGACGAAAATGATTTTTTAGGACTATTATCCTTCAAATAGCTGGGATCTATGTAGGTGTAAGCAATGGCCCGTATCGCCTTTTCAAATTCGGCTTGTTTCTCTTTTGGCAAAGACGCTTGCATGGCTTTGGAGGAAGTCATGAATGTTTTAGCATTACTGGCATCTATTTTTTTTTGACAGGCTCCTAAGCCTAGCACCAAACCAGCCGCTAACAAAACCTGAGTCAGGTGTTGAGACAATATTTTTTTAAAGTTCATAATTAAAAATTAAGGTACGAAAGTATTTGGGAGATGTACCCATAAAAAGTCCACCTCTACAAAAGTAGCTGGCATTCAGTACATTATATTATTCATTCAACATATCTTGATCACCTAGATTTAGCCCAAACTTCTCCTCTCTTTTTTCCTGTTCTTCGGTGATATATTCATCCCGTTCTTTTTTCAACACATTGCGGGAGGCTCGTTGATAAGATACCTGAAATAGGATGTACCCAATCAAACTCAACAAGGCAATGCCCCAACCCCAGCCTCTTAAATTAGGGTTATAAATCAATAAGGTGCCCCATTTGTACATGAGATAAATAAAGAACAGGAAGCTGACGCCAATAAAAAAGAAGTCCTTGTAATAGGTAGGGTTGTTTTTAAATAATCTGGTGAAATCAAACCGTCTTACATAATGCCAGTTGCCTTTTCGTGCCCCTATTTCGCGCTGATCCCCAAAAACATCAGTGCGGGAAAACTCTTCTCCAGTATAATCTTCTATTTGTTGCTCTACATACACGGTACGAATCTCGAAAGTAGAGCGCTTGAGGTGCTGCAATTGGATCAATAATACCATACCCGCATAAATCAATGGAAGTATCAGCAAGATGTGTTTGAGCGGTAGTGGTATTTTGGTAGACGATATCTGGGCAGTTGGTACCTGGAGCTGGTCTTGCTTGCCTTTTTCGGTTGTAATGTGCTTTTTTAATTCTTTTTTGTTGTAATCAAACAGGCTGTCATTTTTGATAATTTCTTGCTTAATCTTGGTCTGGTCTTTTTCCTTCAAAGACTTGAAAATCTTCTCCCAATCGGCCAGAATCTCTATCATTTTGTGCGTAGTCGTGTCTTTTTTGGCGGTACTATCTTTCGTGCTCGTGGTATCTTTTTTGGGTGTTTGACCCATCGGCACTACTTTTCTATTCAAAGCCTTCCAGGTTTTATACTTCCATTGCCATTCTTTGGCGGTTTTGTCAATGGCTAGCCAAGGGGTAATGGTACTGTCTTGAGTATACTCATCAAATTCTTCTTTGATCAAGCCTATTTGTTCACTAGTGCTTTTGTTGGGGTCGGCCCACACTGCAATGGGTGGATATTCCTTGACTATTTTTTGCAATAGCGCAACACTCAACGAATCCTTCGTTCTTAAATCCAACCGTATACCATCGGCATCAGTGTCAATCTTGTCCAATTGTTTCTTTTTCACGCGCAAAAGCGAATCATTGACGGGTGAAGTTTGAGCCGTATCATTTACAATTAACCCTGCAAATTTTTTCTCTACAGCCAGCGAATCCTGCGCAAACTTCTGAAGGTCTGCGGAATCTTTGACCATCACTTTTTGGTAAGCCAGTAAGTTTTCAATTTGCTTAGAAATAACCGATAAGCTATCTAATAAAATTCCTTGCTTGGGCTGCTGATAATAGGTAAGCATGGGTGAGTTATCAGAGGCTGAAGTATCCATCAACTGTAAAATCCGGTATCGGTTTAGTTGAGTTACCGAGTCTTGGCTATTTAAAAAATCCCGATAGCTAACCCCTTTGAGCAACCCCTTATCGTATTTTTTTTCCCAATTAGCAAAGGAGCGGTAAGAATCGGCCCATGCAGAGGGTTTGAAATCACGGAAAAAAATTAAGGCAGAAAAAGCGACCAAAAACAAAATACCCCGAGTATAAGTATTTTTGATTTGTAACGATTTTTTGTCAATCCTATCCATTAGGATTTGTCGGCTTTTGTACAAGCTATCGAGCCTTTGTTCCAAGCCCATCTTTTCTTTGGCCATGTTCGCGATGTGTAAGTTTTTTTGGTAAAAGTTATGACTTACAACTTCTAAAAAAAATCGGAAAAAAGAAAACTTTTAGAGAGAATAATATGACTTAAAGCGCTCACTTTCTGAGGATTATACATAGTGCATTCTAAGTATTAGTGTAGTCACGGCTAAGAATTGGGGGATTTGTTTTTATAGCCTGACATCTAACAAACAAAGTGCTGGTCAAAAACGAAACTTTCTTTGTTCTTCCGAGTCCTAATTAACTGCGTTGAGCTCGTCACAGCAAAGCTGTAGACTCGGTTTTTTGTTCAAACCACATCAATGGAGATGACCACTCAAGTAGGCGTATTGTCACCCAGAGCACCGCGAAGGGTCTGCGTGTTGGACTCATTTTTATTCAGATACTTCACTGCGCTACCGATGACGTGTTTGCACAAAACATTGATTATCAGTAAATTAATTTTGGAACACAGATCACACGGATTCAACAGATCAGCACAGATTTTTTCTGTGTTTATCCGCCAAATCTGTATAATCCGTGTTCTAATTACGTCATTTCCATTGATGTGTTTTGGGTACCAAAAAATTACTTCTCTGTATGACAAGCAAGATTTCTACAACTAAATATAATGTGGTTATCGGTAACTTGTTGAGGGATCTGCTTGAAAAACAGCTACCAGATGCATCGGCGCTCAACGCAGTTAATGTCGAATAACGAAGGAAAAACTTTGAAAGTAGCGATTTCCTCTGAGATTAAAGTGTGTCCACCTCCTTCTAAAATCGTTCATCAATATTTTTACACTAACTAAATGATATTACCCTTCGGTAAGATCCACAAACTGGATAGCTTAGACATTTCTAACTAGTTAAGCTTATTCTTTCAAGATTTGTTGTTGAACTGCCCACGCTTCCTGAAAAAACTGAAGCTCTAGCAAATACGCAATCGTCAAGGCTTCTTGCTTAGAGGCATTACCAAAGTAATAGACTGCAAAACCACGTGCAGGGTCTTTGAGCGCCTCTTTTTGGGCATTCTGGGGCAAACTTTGTAGATAGCGACGGCTAAGCGCAGTGGTATACTCTAAATATTTGGGGTGCTTTTTTTGCAGAAAGCTTTGAAACTCATCCAAATGCTTCACCAAAATGGCCATAAAAGCATGTTTTGCTAAAAATTGCCCTGCTTCCTCATTGGTCTTCATTTGTTTGTCAATGATAATGTCTGACAAACGAGATAAAGAACTGGCTGCTGGCTGTAGCTGGGCTGTAGCCTCCTGATATCTTGTTATTTTTTTCAGTAGACGTTGGCGGTTCTTTTTTTGAAATTGGCTCTGGGTTTTCAGCGAATCTTTGAGGAGTACCAATCCCGAATCAATTTGGTTTCTGAGTGCTAAAGTGGCTCGAATTAACACCCAATGAAGTGATTTCATTTTATCTGCTTGCCTAAAAATAGCAGATCTTGTATGGTCTTCTTCCATGGATTCGTATACCACCCGGCTAGAGGTAAATTTCGCCTTTCGTACCTTACATCCCGTTGCCATTAGGCATAAACCAATTATAAAAATTAATAAATGCTTGTTCATTTTTTACGTTTTTGGAAAAACTTCAGTCTTTCAAGTTTCTTTATTTGTCCGTAGCTTTAATATATGATGATTTTCGTAACTATTCCTTCTGAGCCTCTGATGTTTTTTTGAGAGCCTCATTCGCCGTTTTGATTTGCTTGGCAATGGTGGCATAAGCTACTTCAGGCAACAAAATGTTGTAAGCATCCCAATAACCTGGCTTGATGTCGTTAAAAAATGAAGGTTGGTTTTGTATCCAATTTTTGGATTTCTTCACTTCTTTTCTGGAAAATGATTCGGTTCGCTCAGGATGGTATGCCGTTACCACATAATCTATCTTAGAGGTTTTTTCAAAGTCATATACTCCTAATTGTTCGTGTTGTTGGGTTCGGTGCAAATGAACTCGATGTAAATAATAAGCACCTTTGATTTTTTTGTAGCGATACTGTAAACGCTTACTCAATAACTTATAACCGATTCCCAAACTTCTGAAATGTAAACGAAACACTTTCTCAATTTTCACTTTATGATACTTGATGCCCTTAGGACTCAATGCAATATCAAGATATACAAAAGCAAAAGTTTTGGTATCTATCCATAGCTCTCCGGTATACCCTACCCCTGCAAAACTATCTTTTTGATCAAATGTGATGATGTATACTTTAGAACCTTCATAGGGCTTGATTGCTTTTACCTCAAATGTATGGTTCTTGGCTCCTTTCTTATCTAAAAATTTCAGTTTTTTTGAGCGATTTACAATATCAAATTCCAGCAAGCTAGTAGTTCCCAACCCAGGAAGAAACCACTCAGAAAACAGTTGATGTCTAATTGATCTCATCTTCCCTAAAAGTACTTGGTTTTTGCGTGCAGGGCGCATCTGGTATACTTCAAAAGCCCCTTCTCCAATCGCGATGTATTCTTGATTATCCTTCATATCCACCGCGCGATAAAACCCTGTGCTAGTGTAGGGCTTTTGGTAATAGTTTTTGGGAATATTTTGGAGGGCCTTTTTCAGGATAGTGGCGGTTCTCAATCCTTGAATGGTTACTTCGGCCAACACTCGGGGATCTTCAGGAAGCCAAAACTTTTTTTGAGTGATAATTTTGCTGACTTTATAGTTCATCGTCTTATAACCGATATAAGAGATTTTTATAAAACGATCTTTGTGCTTCATGGGCACTACCAACCTAAACTTTCCCTGGGCATTGGTAATGGTACCGATTTGGTTATTGGCCAAAGCCACACTGGCGTATTCCAGGGGTTTACGCGTGCTTTGATCGTACACGGTACCTTCTATAATCAGGTTATTTTTGGTATTTGACGTTTCGGCTGCCTGAGCCATTAAGTTTGAAGGTGTAAAACACAATACATAAAGAATTCCTAAAATTGTTAATTTGACTTGCATGATTACTTACATCTGTTAGTTAGTGACTAAGGAACTTATTTTGAACAGGTTCCTAAACAAAGTTTGATGTAAATGACACCCTTGATTTATGAGGGTTGCAAGTCAAATCAACTTTATAGGGTGGGAGTATTTTTCAGTGATCTGAAGTTTAAGTACTTCTCAACTGCTTGGTAAGTAACAACAAAGTCCACTCAATTACTTTTGAACAGGCTTTTTTAAAAATAGAAAGTTATTTTCTCTGTTTACCCTTCTGCCGCTCTTGTGCCTTCCGCTTTTCCTCTTCTAGTTTTCTTGCTTTCTCGGCGAGCACTTCATTCGCTGCTTTGAGCTGTTTGGCCACTGTGGCATAAGGCACTTCGGACAACAAAATATTGTACGCTTGCCAATAACCTGGCTTTATATCCTCAAAAAACGAGGATGGATTATCCTGCCATTTCCGGGACTTGATGACTTCTTTTTTGGAAAAAGGTTGCGTTTTCCAAGGCTGATAAGCGGTCACCAAATAACTGACATAGGTATCTTTGATAAAACTATACACTCCTGTGCGATTCATGTGCTTTTTTTGATACACATTGACTTGATGCAAGTAATAGGTATCTTTCACCTTTTTGTAACGGTACTGAAAACGTTTGTGCAATAGTTTAAAGCTGATTCCCAGCTTATCAAATTGCAACTGGATTCCTCTATTCACTTTCACCTTATAACGCTTCATATTTTGTTCGCTCAAGGCAAAATCCAAGTACAAAAAGGCAAAAGTTTTGGTATCTACCCAAAACTCTCCTTTGTACCCCAACCCTTTGAAACCAACTTTGGGTACAAAACTAATCACGTATACCTTTGTATTTTCGTAAGGAACCACCTTGGCTACTTGGAAAACATGGTTTGCTAAGCCTTCTTCGTCTAATACCAATAGCCTTTCTGAGCGATTTACAATATCAAGGTTGAGCAGAGAAGTTGTGCCAAACAAAGGCGTAAACCCTTCCAAAAACAAATCGTGTTTGCTGGCCCTTAGTTTCTTCAAAACTACCTGGTTTTTTCGGGCAGGTCTGGTCTGATAAATTTTGCAGGCTCCTTCTCCGATAGAAATATATTCTTTGTTGTCTTTGAGAGACTTTACCCGATAAAACCCTTCACTGGTATAGGATTGTTGGTAATAATTCGTTGGAATTTTTTCAATGGCTTTTTTGAGAATGGTCGCGGTTTTTAGCCCTTCAAACGTTACCTCAGAAAGCATTCTGGGATCTTCGGCAAGCATAAACACCCTTTGGTCTATAACTTTACTGATGAGGTAAACCCCAGTTTTGTACCCTATGTAAGAGATTTTCACGAATTTTTGCTCGTTACGAGCAGGGATAATGAGCCTAAATTTTCCCTGAGCATTGGTGATGGTCCCTATCTGATTATTGAGCAGGGCTACACTCGCATACGCCAGTGGTTTACGACTTTGTTTTTCGTAAACGGTGCCTTCTATTACCCGGCGAGTTTTTGGAGTAGGTTCTTCTACCACTTGGGCCTTCAAACCCAGCGAAACAACGCATAAAAAATAAAGTATGCTTATCTTGGTTAGTCTGGTTTGTATCATTATTTACAGCGGTTAATTAGCACATATTTAAAGTCCATCCTTTGTGCTAAAAAATCACGTTTTTATCTACAAAAAAGAAAGTTTAAACATACGCTTAGCTGTTAAACAAGGTTGGAAAGATAATGTTGGAAAATTTACAGAAGGAAGTCGTCTCGACTTTTAATAATGAATTACAAACAGCTCATTTTGACCGCTAACTTCGAGATTTTTTATCACCGTAGCGCTGCTATGCCTCAAAAAAATCGCTTTGTTAGCGAACAAAAGCAGCTATTTTCAACAACATCCTAAAAGTCGAGATGACTTCAATGATTTAATCACTGTTTTTCACCAATTGCACATAAAAACGAATCAACTGTTGATAGCCTTTTTTGGAGACTCGCTCGTTGGTACCATGAAACCCATCAATGTCTTTGGCGGGAATGTGCAATGGAGTAAAACGAAAAATATTTTTGGTGAGATTTCGGTAATATTTTGAGTCAGTTCCTCCTACCATCAGAGCGGGAGCCACTACCACCTCAGGGAATAATTGACGAATGGTTTTTTGTAGGTTTTTAAAACTTGCCGATTGTAAATCAGACATAGGCACTGGCAAATTGAACTCATCTTCCATGATTTCTATTTTTACCCGATCGTTGCCAATGGCACTTTTGAAATGCTCCAATATACTGGCTTTATTCTCTCCTGGTTTTAGGCGAAGATTGATAATGGCAAATGGATTTGCAGGTAGTACATTAGATTTGGGGCTTCCCTTCAATATGGTAGGGGCCGTGGTAGTTCTCAATACTGCACTGGTGGTAGGTTTACCCAACATAATCTTTTTAATCACTGGATTGAACAACCAGCGGTTGGCAAAAGCCAGCTTGTAAGGAGTGCTCATTTCAGGAGCCAGGTAATCCATCATTTCTTTGGTAGCCCCTGTAATGGAGGCATTGAATTGCTTGCTTTCCAGATTCACAATGGCTTGACTCAAAATTCCTACTGCGGTTTGGGCCATGGGTCGTGAAGAATGACCTCCTGGAGAAGCTACACTAATTTTTACATTGGCATATCCTTTTTCGGCTACCCCTACATAGGCCACTGGGGGAGTTACTCCGGGCATTTGTCCTTCTACTATAAAAAGCCCCTCATCCATTACATACTCGAGTTGGGTATTTTGTTTGGCCAAATGATCTGCTATCTTTTGGGCACCTCTATACCCGCTTACCTCTTCATCGTGGCCAAAAGCCAGCAAAACAGTTCGTTTGGGTGCATATCCTTTTTTGAGCAAATACTCTACTGCTTCCAGCATACCCAGCACGTTGAGTTTATCATCCAGCGCACCTCGTCCCCAAATGTATCCTCCGTTGATATTGCCAGAAAAAGGAGGATGTGTCCAGTTTTGTTCAGTACCTTTTTCTATGGGTACTACATCCAGATGAGCCGTCAGCAATATGGGCTTGAGTTGAGGGTTAGAACCTTTCCAGGTATAGAGTAAGCTCAGTTTGTTGATGGTTTCACGTTTAAGTTGGCTATGTACCAGAGGGAACGTAGATTTTAAATATCGGTGCAATGCCGTAAAAGCATTGGTATCTACTGGCGCCGTTCTACTGTAAGAAATCGTGCGCATCGTGATGGCTTTGGATAGACGCTCAAAAGCATTGGCTGGTATATCTACCGAAGGAACAGCCTTTACTTTTATTTGGCGGGAGGGTATTCGATAGGCATTGATCACTAGTACCACTACCAACAAGGTAAGCAATACAAAAAAGCCAAGTAATATTTTTCTGAACATAGATTTTTCTGTATTAGAGTATGTTTAAAAATTAGTTTCTTGGTTAATTTTCAAAGGTGAAACAGAGGTCACCTTCGGTTTAGTTACCCTTCGAGCCAAAATCGAGTCTTTTGTGCCCTGTTTTTAGTAATTTTTTCGTCCATAGCTTTGGCCCCCGACAGGTCGGGACTGTAATCCCGATGCATCGGGATTTACAACTATGCACTCAAAAATATACTGCAACATATCGCAAAATCTCTCAATTTTAACTTCAAAAGCAAAATTTAAATATACTCTCAGTAACAAACTATCAACAATCTATAGTTTAATTTGTATCTTTATGGTTCTGTCAAATGCCTGACAGGCTATTCTGCATAAATAATTAATGTTTTTGTATATGTCATCTTTTTTTGACCAAATTATAAAAAAAATACTTCCCTCCCGTCCTAACCCTCAACAACCGCTGGTTACCGAAGTACTCAAACGAACCGAGGCCCAACAAACAGCTTATCAAGAATGGCTCCACAACCCAGCTCAAACAACCTTACTGGAGACAGTATCCAAGGCCTATTATCTTAAGCAAGAAAAACTTACTTCTGATATTCAAATTCATTTGTTTGCTTCACCATACGCCAATGGCTTTGCTATTACTTACGACGAATCGGCCATGGGCAAGCAAGATCTCATGTTTTTATGTGAGCATTTCAAGGATACCATTCTTACCCTCAATTATGAATTAAAATCCTCCCAGCGCGAAATTACTGACAAGGGTAGTTTTGTAAATACTGTAGAAAGATACTATCTCAAACCAGAATCTCGAAAAGCCATTTTGAACAACGAGCGCATTGATCAGCTGTACGGAAACTTATTGCTTGAGTATGTCTTGGTAGACGAAAAACCAAGCTATCTTAAGGTGCTTTCTACCATTTATGCCGACCGCACTTTTACACCTGCTCAAGACTTTAGCGATTTGGTGCCAATCCTCTTCCAATTAGATGATTAATAGCGAAAACCATCGCTAGTTCCCAATAAAAAAGTGTATTTTTGCAATACTCATAGCCAAGGTATTAGCCTATGCTATTTGTAGGGAAAGTAAAACGAAATGCTTTTCTATTTTTGAATAATTCCATGCACCAAAACAGCGCCACATTAACCCATAAAAACTATTGGGCAAGTTTTTTTAAACTAGTCAGATGGCAAAATCTGATCATTATTATTTTTACCCAATACATGGTCAAGCTATTTTTGATTAGCCCAGAGCAACCCCTGCTCCAGACCTTGCTTGAGTTCCCGCTGTTTTTGATCAGCGCATCTACCGTCATCATTGCCGCCGCAGGTTACATCATCAACGATTATTACGATATAAAAATAGACCGGGTCAACAAACCCGAAAGAATTATTATTGGCCATAAAATTCAGCGCCGGGTTGCTTTGGGAGCCCATTTTACCCTCAATATGATCGGCATTGGCCTGGGAGTGTGGGTAGATATCAAAGTAGGGATCATTAATTTTTGTGCAGGATTTTTACTTTGGCTCTATTCCAACCAACTCAAACGTTTACCACTGGTAGGAAACACCGTGATTGCGGCACTTACAGCCCTGGTAGTCATCGTCATGGCAGTCTACTATCAAAAAGAACAAATGGTACTGTTTACCTTTTCTACTTTTGCCTTTTTCATTACGATGGTACGCGAGATTATCAAAGATATGGAAGATGTAAAAGGAGATGCTACCTTTGGGTGCAAAACGTTGCCCATTATCTGGGGGATACGACGCACCAAAAATGTAATTTATATCTTTATGAGTATTCTCATGCTCGTGTTACTTTCCACCCTCTTTGTTTACCGCAACCTATTTATACTTTATCTGGTCATATTTGTACTTCCCTCACTTTTTTTCCTTTTTCTTCGCCTACGACGTGCTGATACCAAAAAAGAATACAGATATTTGAGTCACTTTTGTAAATTTATTATGCTCATTGGAGTGTTAAGTATGGTTTTAATTAATTATTAATGTGCCTTCGGCTTATTGTTCTATGGTTACATTGCTCTATTGTTCCGCGATGCAACCCATAGTAATGGTCAATGAATAGTTAAAGCTCAATTATAAAATCTTGTTTTTGCAAATATGAGAATAGCCATTGATTTGCAATGCATCGCGAAACAATAAGCGAAGCAGAACAATGTAGCAATAAGCGAAGCGGCACAATGAAGTAAAAGGACTAAGAAAAAACATGAAAAACATTGCCATTTTTGCTTCTGGAACAGGATCCAATGCTCAGAAAATGATGGAGCACTTTGCCCAGCATTCGCAAGCAAAGGTAACCCTCGTGGTGTCTAACAAGCCCAAGGCTTTGGTATTAGAAAAAGCGCAAAATTTTGGAGTAGCCACTCAGGTTATCCAACGTGACCGCTTTTATCACAGCGCTGAGGTGGTAGAATCGCTCCAAAATCAACAAATCGATTTGATTGTACTTGCGGGTTTTCTTTGGTTGGTGCCCCAAAACCTAATTGCGGCTTTTCCTAATAAGATCATTAATATTCACCCCGCACTGCTGCCCAAGTATGGGGGCAAAGGCATGTATGGGATGCGGGTACACGAGGCGGTAGTAGCCAACCAGGAGAACGAATCAGGCATAACCATACATTATGTAAATGAGCACTACGACGAAGGTAAGATTATCTTTCAAGAACGTTGTCTGGTCACTCCTGATGATACTCCAGCTGATGTTGCTAAAAAAGTGCAAGCCCTTGAACATCAGCACTTTCCAAGTGTAGTAGAACAATTGGTAAAAAAGCTATCCAATCCATAAAAAAACATGTAAATTTGCGGCTTAATTAAAGTCTGACTCAATTAGGGCTTAAACCCCTAATTTTCAAGCAGTTAATTGTTATCAATTTTAGCAGGTATACACAGTAGGGTTATGAGTACAACTCAATTCTGTGTTGCTCGGCTTGAGTGGTGCTACAATAGCTGTAATCCAGGCATACCCAAAACCCCAAAATCTTAGATTACATTGAAAAAAATAGAATCTGCCCTCATTTCTGTTTTTCACAAGGAAAAACTAGACGATATAGTTAAATTATTAGACCAATATGGTGTCGAAATATATTCTACTGGCGGTACCCAAAAATTTATTCAGGATTTGGGAGTATCGGTCAATGCAGTAGAAGATTTGACTGGATACCCTTCTATTTTGGGAGGACGCGTAAAAACGCTTCATCCAAAAGTTTTTGGTGGTATTCTTACCCGTCGCGAAGAAGCACAAGATACGGAGCAAATTACTCAATATGATATCCCTTCTATTGATTTGGTAATTGTAGACCTTTATCCTTTTGAGGATACTGTAGCTTCGGGTGCCAGCGAAGCAGACATTATAGAAAAAATTGACATTGGAGGTATTTCTTTGATCAGGGCCGCTGCTAAAAACTTCAAAGATGTAGCAGTATTGGCTTCCAGAGAGCAATACGAAGATTTCAAAACTTTGCTACAGCAAAATCAGGGGGCTACTACTATGGCCGATCGTAAGCGTTTGGCAGCACAGGCGTTTGACATTAGCTCTCACTATGATACGGCTATTTTCAATTATTTCAACGCCGATGAAGCCATTAACCTGCCCCGATTCAAGCAAAGTATTCGTGAGGCAAAAACGTTGCGCTATGGCGAAAACCCTCACCAGCAGGGGCATTTCTATGGGGACTTGAGCGAAATGTTTGACCAACTCAACGGCAAAGAGCTTTCTTATAACAACTTGGTAGACATTGACGCTGCAGTAGCACTGATGGAGGAGTTTGACAACAGCGAAACGGCTTTTGCGGTACTCAAGCACACCAATGCTTGCGGAATTGCTACGGGTAGTTCTTCAAAAGATGCTTATTTGCGCGCTTTGGCAGGTGATCCAGTATCGGCTTTTGGCGGGGTAATTGTAACCAACCAAACCGTAGACAAGGATGCTGCCGAGGAATTACATAAATTATTCTTTGAAGTATTGATTGCTCCTGACTTTAGCGATGAAGCACTTGAAATTCTAAAAGGCAAGAAAAAACGCATTCTCCTCAAAAAGAAAACAAATCTGCCAACCGAACCTTTGTTCAAAACTTTACTCAATGGAGTCATTGGCCAAGACAGAGATTTAAGTATCGAAACTGTCGCAGATTTAAAAACAGTTACCAAGAAAGAAGCCACTTCTGAAGAGGTACAAGCACTGCTATTTGCCAACAAAATAGTGAAGCATACCAAGTCTAACACCATCGTATTGGTAAAAGATAACCAACTGTGTGCCAGTGGTGTAGGACAAACCTCACGGGTAGATGCTTTGAAGCAGGCTATTCTTAAAGCCAATCACTTTGGGTTTGATCTTAAGGGAGCCGTGATGGCCTCTGATGCATTCTTCCCATTTCCCGATTGTGTAGAAATTGCTCAGGAAGCCGGCATTACCGCGGTGATCCAACCAGGTGGTTCTATCAAAGATCAGGCATCGATCGATTTCTGTGACAATCACGACATGGCCATGGTATTTACTGGAGTAAGACACTTTAAGCATTGATAATCAGATACTATAGCAACATAAGTAATTTCACGTATTTTTTTAGGCACGTTCGTTGTCTTTTATGTTGCTAAAGTTTTTATTTATATATTTACGGATGTAGTAAATCAGTACCTCAATAATTTTGTACGTTACTGTTGGCTATTCCATTTAACTTTATTAATCAACTCGCATTACCAGACATTCAGAAAAAACAATAGATACATAAAGGCTGAAAGTCTGGGAAAGAGGAAAAGTTTTTCATTTTTTTGTTAAGATTACCATGGGATTATTTGATTTTTTTACTGGTGATATCGCCATCGACCTTGGTACTGCCAACACCCTTATCATCCACAAAGACAAGGTGGTAGTTGATGAACCCTCTATCATTGCTATAGACCGAAAAAATAGCAAAGTGATTGCCATTGGCAAGCAAGCCATGCAAATGCACGAAAAAACTCACCGAGAAATAGAAACTATTCGCCCACTAAAAGACGGAGTAATTGCTGACTTTACCGCCGCCGAGCAAATGATTCGTGGGTTAATCAAGATGATCAATTCTGGGAGTCGTTTTTTCACACCTTCTTACCGAATGGTAATTTGTATTCCTTCTGGAATTACCGAAGTAGAAAAAAGAGCGGTAAAGGATTCCGCTGAGCACTGTGGTGCGCGTGAAGTATACATGATTCATGAACCAATCGCAGCCGCCATTGGTATTGGAATCAATATTGACGAACCTGTAGGTTCTATGATTGTAGATATTGGAGGTGGTACTACCGAGATTGCTGTAATTGCCCTTTCGGGGATTGTATGTGAGCAATCTATCAAAACTGCGGGAGATGTATTTACCCAAGATATTTTGAATTATATGCGTCGTCAGCATAACCTCTTGATTGGAGAACGTTCGGCAGAGCGTATCAAAATGGAGGTTGGTTCGGCTATGGCCGAATTGGATGATCCTCCAGCAGATTACGAAGTAAGAGGTCGTGATTTGATGACAGGTATTCCTAAAACGATCAAGGTAAGCTACTCAGAAATCGCTTTCTGTTTGGATAAGTCTATCTCAAAGGTAGAAGATGGGGTACTCAAAACCTTGGAGATGTCGCCACCAGAGCTTTCGGCCGATATTTACAACAATGGTATCTACCTAACTGGTGGTGGAGCATTGCTAAAAGGTTTGGATCAACGTTTGGCGCTCAAAACCAAACTGCCTATCCACATTGCCGATGATCCATTAAGAGCAGTAGTAAGAGGAACAGGTATTGCGCTGAAAAACCTGGAAGCTTACAAGCCAGTATTGATGACATAACACTTATCTCTATGGTTCAATTGTTATATGGCCCCAATAAAACCGGGTTTTATAACTATGCGGTTTCGCAATGCATCGCACAGCCATTTGACCATAGAACTATTCAGCAATTTAGTCGCCAGAATAATATCTGGATATCATTAATTTAAGTGCTAGTATACTCCTGTAAACTTTTTCTTCGAAGCGAATTGTTAAAATGCGACGAAGAAATGATTATTGCTTGATTTTCAGGCGATAGATGGTGTATATTAGCACTTTATTTATAACCATACCAATACTCTGTTAAAACTATATTTAGGGATACCTGCTGCAAATATGTTCGTATTTCTCTTTTTGCAACATCTTACCCCAAATCCAGCACTTAACAGGGTACTAATAAAGCTGTCACAGGAAAGAGGAAGGGATACATGCAGTCGTTATTTTTATTAATCAAGAGGTTTAGGACACCAATTTTATTTCTACTGCTCGAAATTTTTTGTTTAATCCTTATTGTTAGCAGAAACCGATACCACAACACCATTTTTTATAATATTTCCAGCGAATATACTGGCAAGTTATTGGGCTTTTCTAACAGTGTTTGGGAGTATTTTAACCTCCAGGAAGAAAACAAGAAATTAGCGCAGGAGAATGCCCAATTGAGATACCTCGTATCTAAAACACAGTATACGCTCAAAGGGCAAACCAAAAACATTCGAGACTCATCAATTGTTAATCAATACCAATTCGATGTAGCCAAAGTAGTCAACAACTCTACCCATAAAAGTAACAATTACATTACCATCAATCGAGGCCGCATTCATGGGGTAAAACCCGGCATGGGAGTCATTTCGCCAGAAGGTGTGGTAGGTAAAGTAAAATCTTGCTCGGATCATTATTCCATTGTAGTATCGCTCCTACACTCCAAAATGAGGATTTCGTCGGAGATCAAGAAAAACAACTCGCTGGGTTATGTGCAGTGGGCTGGAGGAGACCCTTCTAAAGCCAAAATGCTGGATCTGCCTCGCCACTTGGACATCAAAAAGAAAGATACCGTGGTTACCTCGGGTTATAATAGTACTTTCCCTCCTGGAATAACCATAGGTGTTATTCAAAACGTGGGGCTTAAATCAGAAGAAACTTTTTTTGATATCGATGTACAGCTTTCAACTGAGTTCAATCAGTTGTCGTATGTATACATCATCAAAAACCGATTAAAATTAGAACAAGAGAAGCTCGAGAAAGAGTCATTTGAAGATATAGATGAATAATAAAGTAATAGTAAGCCAGACCGTATTTTTTGCGTTATATGTCATTTTGCAGGTATTTGTAGCTAAATATTTAGAGCTTTTTGACGTTGCATTTTGTTTTTTGTATATCAATTTTATATTTAATCTCCCTCATGACACCAAACACGAATTTTTGCTGCTGCTTGGTTTTGTGATGGGATTTGTGATTGATTCGTTTTACAACACCTGGGGCATACAAAGTGCTGCCTGTGTTTTTATAGCCTTTGCCCGACCATTTATTATTAAAATACTGACTCCTAAAAACGCGGGTGAAGAAAGCGAAATTCGCGATATGGGGTTCTTACGGTTCGGCCTCTATGCCCTCATTTTAACCTTCCTTCACCACAGCATTATTTTCTTTTTAGAAGTAGCCCACTTTAAGTACTTCTTCAGTACGGTTGTAAAAATCTTTTTTAGCACGATTTTTACACTGGTTATTATTATTATCATACAATATCTATCGCCTAAAAAAGCAACCAAAGCACATGAATGATAGCAGAAAATGGATTATACTTGGGTTGTTTACAGCTACTGGTCTTACCTTTCTGATCAAGCTGTTTATGATTCAGGTATTGGCCAGTGAGTATAAAATCCAGGCGGATATGAACGCCATTAAATCTATCAAAATATACCCCCACCGAGGGCTTATTTATGATCGAAATGGGGATTTATTGGCTTTTAATACCCCTGTGTATGATTTAATGGTTGACCTCAAAAAGGTAAAGATTAAAGATACATTGGCCTTTTGCAATTATTTGAACATCACTCGGGCTCAGTTTGACAAAAACATGAAGCGAGCCAAAGACCAGCGCTCTTCTCGTCCAGTGGCCTTCCTAAAACAAATTTCTTATCGCGATTTTGCCAAAATTCAAGATAAGCTCATTGATTACCCTGGATTTTTCTCTGAATCAAAAATTGTAAGATCTTACCCACACAAGAGTTTAGCCAATGCTTTGGGCTACATTGGCGAAATTAGCAAAACCCGCCTCAAACGAGATACCACCAAATATTACCAGCAGGGTGATTATATTGGTATTAGCGGTTTGGAAGCTTCTTACGAACCTTACTTGCGCGGACGACGAGGGGTAAAAATGTTTTACGAAGATGCTCGGGGAAGATTAATAGAACGTTATAAAGGAGGTAAATACGATACTGCTTCGGTAGCAGGTCAGGATTTGATATCAAGTATTGATCTCAAACTCCAACAATATGGGGAATTGCTCATGCGCAATAAGCGAGGGGCCATTGTAGCTATTGAACCTAATACGGGAGAGATTCTAACGATGATTTCAGCGCCTTCTTACGACCCTAACTTATTGACAGGCCGAGAGTTTTCTAAAAATTACGGACCTTTGGCCATCAACAAAAACAAGCCACTATTTAACCGAGCCATTCGCTCCAAGTATCCTCCCGGATCCACTTTCAAAACAGTACAGGCATTAATCGGGCAGCAAGAAAATGTGATTGCCCCTCAAACGGTATTTGCCTGCAATAAGAGTTTAGTAAAATGTCACTGGCATCCTACGGCCGATTTGCAGCGCTCTATCCAACACTCTTGTAACCCTTATTATTTCAATGTTTTCCGGCGTATTATTTACCAAAATAAACTCATCGTCATCGATAGTACCACCACGTTATCAAAGGGTAGTGACGGAAAAGCTGGATTCAAAAAATGGAGACAACATTTATTAAGCTTTGGACTGGGCGCTAAAATTGGGGTAGACCTAAACAACGAAAAAGCGGGCAATGTGCCTTCTTTATCTTTTTACAATAAAAGGTTTGGAGAAGGTAAATGGAAATTCTCTAATATCTATTCTTTAAGTATTGGTCAGGGAGAACTGGGAGTAACTCCTTTGCAAATTGCCAATTATGCCACCGTTATTGCCAATCGAGGTTATTATTATACACCTCACTTGATCAAAAGCATTGGCAAAACCAAGGAGAAGTTGCCTAAGTTTAAAGTAAAACATCAGGTTACAGTAGACCCCAAATACTTTCCTTTAATTATTGAAGGAATGCAGGGAGCAGTACTTGCTGGTACTGTAGCTCCTTTTGCTATTATGCCTGGGGTAGAAATTTGTGGTAAAACGGGCACGGTACAAAATCCTCACGGGGAAGACAATTCGGTATTCATTGCTTTTGCTCCCAAAGATAATCCTAAGATAGCCATTGCGGTATATGTCGAAAACGGTGGATTTGGTGGAGTGCTGGCAGCTCCAATTGCTACTTTGATGATTGCTCGCTATCTCAAAGGCGAGACAATTCGCCCTTCTACTGAAAAAATGGTCATAGACAAAAGCCTAATCAATTGAGTAAACAAGATTCAAAATCAGGAATAAACTTCGACGGTCTTACCGTTTTGCTCTACCTCGCACTGGTAGCGATTGGGCTATTCAATATTTTTGCGGCGGTATACAAACCCGAAGTGCATCAAAATATTTTTTCTTTTTCGTTAGAGTCTACCAAGCAGCTCACCTTTTTTGGTTTGGCTGTGGTGCTTATTGTCATCATTATGGTAGTCGATATGCGGGTATATGAAGCTTTTGCCTATCCTATATATGTACTTATGATCTCGGCTCTGGTGTTGGTACTACTGGTAGGTTCTACTATCAATGGTTCCAAATCCTGGTTTATGGTAGGCGGCATCGGGTTACAACCTGCCGAATTTGCTAAATTTGCCACTGCCCTAGCCCTGGCGAAGTTTCTCCAGGCACCTCGTTCGCAAAACCTGGGCTTTTTTGGCCGTATTACTTGGTTTTTCTCCGAACAAATATTTGGTCTCTCCCGCATTGGGTTGGGCATTCCTCGTAAAGTACTCGAGAAGTTAGATACTTATATCATTGCTGGAATCATCATTGCCATGCCTGCACTATTGATTATCATTCAGGGAGATACTGGATCGGCTATGGTGTTTGGCGCTTTTGCTTTTGTGCTTTATCGGGAAAAAATCATTCCGCACTGGATGCTCTTAGGAGGTTTTAGTATCGCCATATTGTTTTTCCTGACTTTGATCTTGGGTGTGCGTGATTTAATGATTGGTATTTTGAGCCTTACTGCGGTGGGTTTACTTGTGTTCAGAGTATTAAGGAGTCGGGTTATCATACTCATCAGCACTGCATTGATTGCAGGTTATATATTTAGCATCAATTATATTGTGTATGATGTGTTGAAAAACTACCAACGGGAACGCATCATGCTGCTGGTAAAACCCATCAAAGACAAAAAAGGCCAAGCCTGGAATTTAGTACAATCTAAGATCGCCATTGGCTCAGGTGGATTTGCCGGCAAAGGTTATTTGCAAGGTACCCAAACCAAGCTAGGCTACGTACCCGAGCAAAGTACTGACTTTATTTTCTGTACCATTGGGGAAGAACATGGCTGGATAGGCAGTTTTGTTATTATTTCTCTGTACTTGATCTTACTTGCCAGAATCATCATCATTGCTGAGCGACAAAAGGATACTTTTGTACGAGTCTATGGTTATTCAGTGGCTTCTATCATATTTTTCCACTTTGCCGTTAACATCGGGATGACGATTGGCTTATTTCCAGTAGTAGGTATTCCTCTACCTCTGGTAAGCAAAGGAGGCTCTTCGCTTTGGTCGTTTTCTATCTTGTTGTTTATCTTACTCAAGCTAGATGCTCACCGTAAACAAGTGTTGGCAAGGCAGTAAGCTCTATATTAATAGCCTCTTTTTGAAACCGTACACTTTTT
>DMXI01000508.1 GCA_003483885.1 Microscillaceae bacterium | reverse complement strand
AAAACAAACTTTGGGATGACTTGTACATTATGTCTGGTTTTGAAATAGATGTGGAGAGTCCTTTCCCAATGCCAGCCAAAGATAAACTAGGAAAGAAACCAAAAATGTTGCAATACAGTACCCATCGTTTACATTTTAAACATTATGGGCGCAACATTGAACTATTGGTAGAGAAAGCATTGGAAGAAGAAGCTATAGATGACCAACTGGGAGCAGTGGTTTATGTGGCCAAACTGATGAAGGGATTTTATGCGAGTTGGAACAAGGACAATATTGATGACGAAACAGTATTGGGTCATATTGAAAAAATAGCTGGAAAGCCCTTAAGTCCTGATATTAGAGAACGAATTGCCCAAGACAAATTGCTTGATACTCAAAAAGAGCGAGGCAAAGGCCATCACAACAACCGTAATAATAAAGGAGGCCGTAAAAACGATAACCGTAAGCGTAGAAATTAATTTTTGTAGGCTTTATAACATAAACTGCCTATCAAGTGTGTATCACTGGGTAGGCTTTTTTTTGTGGCTTTTAGGTAAATTATATTTAACATAATTTATTGTTATAAGATTGAATTATTGCTTAGCTGTATATTATACCATTTCTTGTATAGTCTTAGCGAAGCGAGACCAAAGACTCGAGAGGCTGATTTTTTGCTTTGCTGGTATATTATACTTTTCTAGCCAATCATTCTATCAACCAATGATCCTTCATCTCCAAAAAGTCGTACACTTAAATAAATAGCACTGATTCATCATAAAAAACATATTAATAGACATACTTATGCGAATAAAAATACCTTTGACACGATTCCTCCCAATTTTTGGTTTATGGCTGGTATTAGCAAGTTGCTCTACTGGTCGGCGAGTAGTTACACTCAATACAATGCGTCCTGCCGATATTACGGTTCCTGGTTCGGTCAAATCAGTTTTGGTAGTAGATCGTACCAAATTCAATAAAAACCTATTGGATGTAGCTGAAGGTATTTTAACAGGTGAACTTCCTGGGGAAGACAAAGCTGCTACCCAAGCACTGATTCAATCTTTTCGAGCCAGACTGGGCAATAATGCTCGCTTTACGACTAAAGTAGCCGCTGAACGCTTGGATGGCAACAGCATTTCTACGGCATTTCCCAAACAAATCCCTTGGGCTACCATTCGTTCATTATGCGCCCGTTATCAGACAGATGCAGTACTGGCGGTAGAGATTTTTGACAGCGATTTTATCATTACTCAAGGCAAGCGAAAAACCAAGAAAAAAGTCAAAGAAGGCAATACAACCCGTGAAGTAGAAGTAGATGAGTTTTATGCCAAAGGCGTGGAGAACCTGAAGGCGGGTTTGAAGTTTTATGTGCCTGCAACTCAAAATATTATAGATCAAAAACTTTATAAAAGAACTGGAACCTGGGAAGCGGGCACTAGCTCAAAGGCAGGTGCGTTGGCTGGACTGATTCAAAAATCGGATGCTACTCGTCGGTTGAGTCAAAAACTGGGTAGAATGTACGCCTTTCGAGTATCGCCAATGCCCGTACGTTTAAAGCGTTACTTCCGGGGAAAAGCCAAAAAAGCTCCTGAGCTAGAGCAGGGGAGTCGCTATGCCGATGTGGCCCAATGGAAAGAGGCCATCAAGGTTTGGAAAAGTGGCCTGGATAGAGCACCTACCAAAGAGGGTGGATATTTGGCGTATAACATTGCCGTAGCTTATGAAGTATTAGGCGATTTTAAATCAGCCAAAGAATGGGCGCAAACTTCTTATGTACGCTATGGCAATCGTGATGGAAAATCTTATTATGATTTGCTGCGTCGCCGAATGGCCAATGAACAGCGAGCAAAAAATCAATTGGGAGAATAAAATATAGAAACGTTTAAGCATCAAGAAGCCTTCACGAACATTTCAGTGAAGGCTTTTTATATGTTCAAAAACTCTTCTTCAAAACTGGCAATAAAATCATTGATATATTGTCGGTTTTTATAAGCTTGCTTTACTACCAAGTAGTGGGTTCGTTTTAAGCCTTGACCACTGATGCGCTTAAATACCAGATTCTCGGACATTTTAAAGGAACTCAGTTGCCATTTGGGCGCACACATGATTCCCATATTGGCATCAATCATAGAGAGGGTAATCTCAGTAAATGGAATGGCTGAAATTTTCACTGGAGTTACCTTGTTTTGTCGCAGAAAGTGTTCATATACAGCAACCCCTTCTAAGGGAAATGAATTGATAATGAGGTGTATCTGCGAAAAATCACTGGCATCCAGGTGAGGCTTTTCGTTTAGAGGATGTTCCTGATGCATAATGGCAAATATCTCGTCCCGAAACACTTCTACACTATGTAGCGCATCAGCCATTGGCTTAGAAGTAAGTAGCGCAATGTCTATTTCCTCTGACAAAACCTGAGAGATCGTTTGGTGGGTAGTGCCCAAACGCAAATCTATATCTATATCTGGATAAACAATGCCCATTTTTTGAATAAAGGCCGGGATTTTATGAAAAAATGATTGACATTCGGCACTGAGACGAATCGTGCCTTTGGAGCCTTCCTTGATGTTTTGAATATTGCTGAAACCTTCCTCAATAGCCTGAAACAGCTCATTGGCCACCTTATATAATTCTTTTCCTTCCTGTGTCAAATCCCACTGGTTGCGTTTACGGTGAAACACCTTAAATCCTAACCTTTCTTCAAGATCTCTAAGCTGGTGACTGAGGGCCGATTGCGTAAGAAATAACCGCTCTGAAGAATTGGCAATGCTGCCTTCTTCCACGATAGTTTTGATGAGTCTAAAATATTTAAGTTCCATAGTTACAAAGATAAGCTCCTATACAATAAGCTGTAGCTGAAAAGAATTCAGTTAAGCATCTCAAAGCCTTCAATGATGTTTTGATGCCTGCTTGAAACACCTACCTAATTTTGCCTCTGATCACATATCTCACCCATCTAACTTTGTTTAACTATGATACGCAATATGATCTGTTTGTTCGTTTTATTTCTGATAGTCAGTACTTTAGTAATGGCTCAATCCCCCAGTAAGATTGCCAGGAAAGTTTATACAACGCAAAGCCTCTCGGCAAACCAAGCGTTGGTAATTGATGGTAAACTAGACGAAGAGGCCTGGAGTAAAGGTGCTTGGGCTACCAACTTTGTACAACGAGAACCTGACGAAAATGCGGCTCCATCGATGCCCACTGCCTTTAAGATTATGTATGATACCAAATATCTGTATGTGGGGATTAAAAATTATGATCGGGAACCTGAAAAAATCAACCATTGGATGTCACGAAGAGATGGGTTTGAAGGGGATTGGGTAACGATAATTTTTGATAGCTACCATGACCTACGCTCGGCTTTTTCGCTTACGGTTACCGCTGCAGGAGTAAAAGGGGATAAGATGATTTCGCTCAATGGGGCTGCTGAAGACCTAACCTGGAACCCCATTTGGTATGTCAAAACCAATATTAATCAAGAAGGCTGGACTGCGGAAATGAAAATCCCTCTGAGCCAGTTACGGTTTGGCGCTGCTAAAAACCAAGTTTGGGGTTTACAAGTGGTGCGCAAGTTTTTTCGTAACAATGAAACCTCTGTTTGGCAACGTATCCCACTAGATGCTTCTGGCTGGGTAAGTGAGTTTGGGCAGCTTCAGGGATTAACCAATGTCAAGCCTCAAAAACAATTAGAATTACAACCTTTTTTGGTGTCTTCGCTGAAAACCTTTGAGAAAACCCCGCTCAACCCTTTTAAAAATAACAACCAAACTACCTTCAATGCCGGATTGGATGGCAAGATTGGGGTAACCAATGATCTTACGATAGATTTTACCATTAATCCTGATTTTGGCCAGGTAGAAGCCGATCCAGCCGCCATTGCTTTAGATGGTTTTCAACTGTTTTTTAGAGAACAACGCCCCTTTTTTGTAGAAAACAAAAACATTTTTAATTATCAGTTTTCGGCCCCCATTGTAGGCGGGACTTTCAGTAGCGACAACCTGTTTTACTCGAGAAGAATAGGTCGTAGCCCACAAGGCACCGCTCAACCCCAAGATGGTGAGTATGTAAAGTCACCCGAAAGAACCACAATTTTGGGAGCAGTAAAGTTTAGTGGAAAAACTAAAAAAGGACTATCCATAGGGATTTTGGAAAGCGTTACGGCCAGTACTTATGCCCACTTCAGCGACAATGTACAGACACGAACCCAACTCATAGAACCACTTACCAATTACTTTGTGGCTCGAGTTCAACAAGATTTTAACCAAAGAAATACATTTGTTGGAGGCATTGTTACTTCTACCATCCGCAATATAGAAGCACCTGTCAATTTTTTGCACCAATCGGCGTTTACAGCAGGATTTGATTTGTTACACCAATGGAAAAACCGAACCTGGTATGTAGGAACCAATCTGGTAGCAAGTAAGGTAAAAGGAAGCAAAGAGGCTATTTTACGCACCCAACAATCAGTGAGTCACCTATTTCAAAGGGTAGATGCCAATCACCTGACTTTAGACTCCAATAGAACCTCTTTGATGGGGACTGGGGGCGACATTAGGTTTGGCAAAGCAGGCAAAGGTCATGTCAGGTTTGAGACTGGAGTTACCTGGCGCTCTCCTCAATTAGAACTCAACGATTTGGGCTTTATGCGCGAAGCCGATGATATTCAAAATTATGCAGGCATTAGCTATAATTCGCTCAAACCTTTTGGCTTATTTCGTAGTGGAGCCATTACTTACCAGCATTGGCTTAAGTGGGATTTTGAAGGGAATTTTAACTATTTTGACTGGGATATAGCGGTTGATGGCACTTTTACCAATAACTGGACCGCTACTTTTGGAATATTTTCGCAGCCTCACATTTTTTCAAAATCGCTTTTACAGGGTGGCCCTCGTATTTATTTGCCTGATCAATATGGTGTATGGTGGGGCTTGGGTACCGACAATCGCCGAAAAGTATTCCTAAATGTAGATGGATGGACAAAAACAGGAGGAGAGGGGAGTTATTATTTGTTATCAACAGGTTTTAAGCTTACCTATCAGCCTTTGAATCGCTTGAGTGTATCAATGGCTCCCAGGTATACTACTATCCAAGATCGGCTACAATACAACACTTCGGTAAAATTTGGCGTGAATGATCGTTTTATTACTTCAAAACTGCATCAAGAGACCTTTAGTGTGGCTCTGAGGCTAAACTATAGCATCAATCCCAATTTAAGCATTCAATATTATGGGCAGCCATTTATCACTACTGGGCGATATTTTCAGCTCAATTATGTGGCCAATCCATTGATAGAAAATCAATCTCAACAATTGGCTTTTTTCAACGCAAACCAATTATCGTTTGATCGTACCAATAATGCTTATCATGTAGATGAAAACGAAGATGGAGTGCGTGACTACACTTTTACCAATCCGGATTTTTCTTTTGCTCAATTTCGTTCCAATCTAGTGATACGTTATGAATATAAACCTGGCTCAGAAATATTTTTGGTTTGGTCACAAGGGATTACCAATTTTGCCGCGCCACGTGAAAACCTTGCTCGTAGTTTTACTGAGCAGATATTTGATCAACAACCCGAAAATACGTTTTTGATTAAATTTACTTATCGGTTTTTGTAGTGTAGCGAGGCACTTTAGACCTGATAGTGATAGGTTTTGAAAACCTGTTAGGTCTGGAGCTAAGGATAAGTGTGGTTTCAAAAGCGATTCATTCACCCCCAGTTTGTAGGTCTTACCGAAGGGAGACCTACAAAAGCCATTCGAGAGGTAGAATTAGTTATTCAGCGTTCGTTAATCGATATTCATTTTCCCAATAGTTAATTCACCTTTGGTCTTCTTTCAGTAAGATCAAAGATAGGAAAGAAAGTTTGGGAGTATTGGGCCTATGAGCTAGCCCCTTGATTACCTTGTCCGCCGACTTGCTTTTCAAGATTCTTGATTTTAGACATCAATTCTGCTTCTTTGCGTGCCTGCTCTTCCTCCAAATCGCGGATACGTCGCTGGTACTTTCGGATTACCCGGTTTACCCTGGCTTTCTCATCCTTGATGATTTCCTTACGCATGCTTTTCATTTTTACCAGGTTTTGCTGCAGTTGTTGCCGCGATTCTTCCAGTTCAATCTCCCGCTTCTGCATAATTTTCTGGGTTTCTTCCAGTTCATCCAGGTTTTGGCGCATTTTTCTTTCCTGAATCAGCAACTTCTCACTCTTTGTTTCTGATTCTTTCAAAGATAGCCGAGTTTGTTCGCCAGATTTTACGGTGTTGATGCTAATGGCAATGTTATCGGCTACTGCCTCTATGAATTGTTTTTCGTAAGCGGCAAATTTTTCCAGAGAAGCCAGCTCAATGATCCCGTGTATTTCGTCGCCCGCAAGTAGTGGTACAATGAGCAATGCCTTGGCAGGAGCTTCGCCCAAACCAGATTGTATGGTACTGTAGTTTTCTGGGATCTCAGTAATATAGATGGCACTTTCTTCTTGAAATGCCTGGCCAATGAGCCCTTCACCTTTGCGAATGCTCTTGTCTACATATTTGAAACGATCGTAAGCGTAACAGCTCGACAATACCATCGCATCTTTTTCTTCATTAATCAGGAAGAAAGCTCCTTGAGTAGCTTTCAGGTATTTTACCAAGTGAGAGATTACATATTGTCCCAGTTCTTGTAAACTGTTATTATGATCTCGCAATACATTGTTGATATTGGTAATCCCCTGGTCAATCCAGCGACGTTGTTGTTCATCAATAGAAAGCTTGAATAAGTTTTCGCGCATTTCCAGCAAAGCCAGACCCAATACATCTTCCTCACTTTTGGCTTCGTATTGGTAATCAAAATTACTCTTACCTACGTTTTCGGCAAAAGCTGCCAGCTGACGGGTACTGTCAATAAGCGTATTGAGCGCCTCATCAATTTTACCCAGTTCATCTTTGTAAATCTTGGTTGTTTTATGCGGGAAACGCCCTTCGGAGAGCATCGTAATTTCTTTCTGAATTTTAAGCATTGGCCGTGATAAACTACGTGCCAGCCAGTATCCCAACAAGAAGTTAACAATGAATAACCCTATGGAGATTTTTACCAGGTTTTCACCAAAATCAGTTACCGATTTCAGTACCTCATCTTTATTAATTTCAGTAATGATGGCCCAACGCTTATCAAATACATTGACTGGCGAATAAGTATAAATAACAGCATTGCCCAAAAAATCGGAGGCGATAAACTGTCCATCCTGGCGATTGAGGGCATTGATAGTGGCCTGCCCGCGGTTTGGCCGCATCAGAATAGTACTTTTCAGGCGTTCAATTCTTTTGATTGTAGTAGTATCTACCCCAGCATTGTACATTCTGGTAAAGTAGCGTAAGGGGTTTTCTTGAATAGAGCGAGTATTTGTTCTTACTTGATAGTCTCGTCCCACAATATTGGTTTCACCAGAAGTACCTAAGTTTTCCCAGCTTTTGTTGCTGGTCATGATGTTATCTATACGATTATCCGATAGCTTAAAGATTAACACCCCAATACGGCTATTGCCATTGTATACCATAGTGGCTATAAAGCTGGTGGGACGGTAGTAAGAAGGGGTATAAAAATTATAATCAGCAAATACTACGTAGCCTTTTTTACTGGCTTTGAGCACTTTACGATAAGCTTCGGTGAGTTTGGTATTTTTTAAATGGCTTTTAAACAGGTTGTCTCCATAATCAATGGCCTTTTCTACCGAATACACAATATTTCCTTTAAGGTCTACCAGCATCACATCTTTGTAGCCAAATGTTTTACTGTACTTAGCAAAACCAGGGTGATACTTGAGGTGGGTTTCGTGGTAGATACTAGAGGCTTGTACTCTATTTAAGCGATACTTGTACTCTACCGGGTTGGGGTTACGGGCAATGTAGTGGTATTGTAAAATATTTTTTCGTCGATTAGACTGATCCTGCAAAAAGTTCTCAACGGTGTAATTATTCAAAGAGTTGATATTGAGCTGACTTACAAAATCCTGGGTGTAAAACACATTTAATTTGTTAACCAACTCATCTTCAGGAGTTTGAGGCTCGTTAAGGTCTTCAAAGTTTTGTTGAAATTCTTGTAAGGCATCTATCGTACTCGAGTTTTCTGAAAGGGTCAAAAGTTGACTTTCTATGTTTTGATAGTATTCTTCTACAGCCAGCTTTTTACTTTTTGTAATCGATTCGAGTAGTTGGAAGGATTTATCGGTGAGCAACCTTTTTCCATCCAAATAACTGGTGATCCCAATAAAGCCCTGGGCAATAACCGATACCACAAACAGCGCTAACTGAAATTTGGTAAATAACTTTAAGTTCTTAAAAAATTCTAACATCCCTTTAGATTCGTTACCTAACAGACCTTCAACGTAAGGTTATTTGTTCAAAACTCCCAAAAAATCGTAACAATGCTTTGGGAGTTTTGGGTGTTCAATTTACTCAGAGTATGCTTAAGTTTTCGTTTTTGGAGATAAAAATGTGAACTTTAAACATACCTTAAAAAGAATCACTCATGCCAGTTTTACAGTGGCCCTGTGATTTAGAGTCGGGTGATATTGGCTCCCAAGGCATTGAGTCGTTGGTCGATGTATTGATAACCACGATCAATTTGCTCAATGTTGTCAATAATACTGGTGCCCTCGGCCGACATTGCTGCAATTAACAGGGCAACCCCCGCCCGAATATCGGGAGAAGTCATTCTGATGCCTCGGAGCATAATTTGTTTGTTCAATCCAATGACTGTAGCTCGGTGAGGATCGTTCAAAATAATTTGAGCACCCATGTCAATCAGCTTATCTACAAAAAATAAGCGACTCTCAAACATCTTTTGATGAACTAAAACCGTGCCTTTTGCCTGAGTGGCTGTTACCAGGATGATACTCATGAGGTCAGGAGTAAACCCGGGCCAGGGAGCATCAGCCACCGTAAGAATAGAGCCATCCATAAAAGTATCTATCTCATAATGATCCTGGGCGGGAATGTAAATATCGTCTTGGCGAAACTCCATCTGGATTCCCAATCTTTTGAACATATGAGGAATAAGGCCTAATTGATCGATGCGGCAGTTTTTGATGGTAAGTTCAGAATTGGTAATGGCTGCCATTCCGATAAAACTCCCAATCTCGATCATATCGGGCAACATCGTATGCTCAGTACCTCCTAATTCAGTGACCCCTTCAATTCGCAATAGGTTAGATCCTATCCCGTCTATTTTGGCTCCCATTCTTACCAACATTTCACACAATTGTTGGATGTAAGGCTCACAAGCTGCGTGATAAATGGTGGTAGTGCCTTTGGCCATAACCGCAGTCATAATAATATTGGCAGTTCCGGTGACGGAGGCCTCGTCCAGGTGCATATAAGTACCTTCTAATTGGGTAGCATCTACGTCATAAATATTGGTTTTGACATCATAGTTGAATTTGGCTCCCAGCCTTTGAAACCCCAAAAAGTGGGTATCTAAACGACGACGTCCTATTTTGTCTCCTCCTGGCTTGGGAATACGGCTACGACCAAAACGTGCCAACAACGGACCCAATAACATCACCGAACCACGTAAAGAAGCTGCTTTTTGTTGGTATTCAGGAGAAGCCAAATAATCAAGGTTTACCTGAGTTGCCTGAAACTGGTAACTACCTTCTTTAAGCTTGGTCACTTCTACCCCAATTTCCCCCACCAATTCAATCAAACGATTGACATCGCGGATGTAGGGAATATTATGCACCGTTACTGGTTGAGCGGTGAGTAGGGTTGCACAAATTATTTGTAAAGCTTCGTTTTTTGCGCCCTGAGGGGTGATCTCCCCTTTGAGTTGATTGCCTCCTTTTACTTCAAAAGATGCCATTGAGTCTAGGTATTTTTAAGAAGTTGGTTATTAAATTTTTTCAAATTGAAAGGTTGCAGATTTTTAGGGGAAATAAAAATTATCCTGCCTTTATTTTGAAAGAAAAAAGAGGGGTAAGCGAATCAATTTCAACCAAGAAGATAAACTGTCTGGCTACCTTTGATATTCTTGATCAAGAACTTTGAAGCAGTCCATTGTATCCCTAAGGTAAATAGTTATTTTTACCATAAAAACTAATTTCCCAAAACACATGAAATTATCTCATCAATGGGCCTGTTGGGCTTTTTTTCTACTAATCTATCAAGGAGTACAGGCGCAAAAATTTACGCTACCTAAAATAACCTATGACCAAGTAAAAGTGACTAGGTCGGATGCCAATGGAAACATTGGCCAAAAGAAGTATTATCAAAAAGGCAAAGTGATGCTGGAAGTAAATTATCCCTTTAAAGGAAGCATCAAGGGGTATTGTTATTCCTCCAATATTGTGTACGATTCTACTTACATTTATCCACTGGAGCAACGGGTATATATCACCTTTAGAGGAAAGAAGGTATATTACTCTACCTGGAAAAAGGGAGGGAATTTGATCGAGGAACGTGCCTATTGGGCCAATGGCAAATTGCGGTCTAAATATACCCGATTAGCCCCCTTGGATCTTTTGAATCCAGCCGCGGAGTGCAGTGGTGATAAGCTTTATGTAGGTGAAAGTTTTGAGTATGACAAGAATGGACAATTGACTTCGTCTAAAAATTTTGATACTGGAAAGTCACAAGATTCAGAAAAACAAAAGGTGTTATCTGATCCTCGCTTCAAAAAGATGCGTAAAGCAGCCGATCAAACGCTTCAGAAGGCTTTTGGCAAACGTTTTTTTAGAAAATATTTGGCGGTTAATTATGACGATACCAAGTTTTTGCTTTCCTCTATCGAAAGAAGCCGCTATCGGCGCAAAGCACCCAGGCGAGGCCGAGGAACCAAGTGGTTTTACTATCCTAAAAGGAAGCGCCCATTTGATTGTATTGAGTTTGCTTATCTCATCAAGCTTGACAAAAACAATTGGTTCAAGACGATTGTGGTACGGGTAGATACCTTAGGCAAAGTTGTTTTTAAGAAGTTGTCAGCTTATCGTGGGTATGAAAATGCTACTCAAGGATTACCAGAAAAACCAAGTATCAAATTTTTGTCGATGGCGCAAGCGTTGAAACGGGTACATTCCCAAAAAACGGCTTTTCCATTAACTGAGGATTACTGGGTAAAACTGATTTGGAAAGCCAGTGAAGCAGGCAGTGCCAAAGGAAGCTATCATTATCAGTTTTTATATGATCGGCTTAAGAGAAGTAGTTATGGAAGTTCTCAGGCTTACTACCGTAAAGCGTTGGTCAATGCGTCTAATGGCAAAGTAACGTTCTCTGAAGATGAAACTTCTGAGGAAATGGAGATGGAAAGTCCCCCTTCGCGACGACGAAAAAATGAAAAATATGGCATAGTAGATTATCGTAAAGTCTTGATTCCTTATGTATACGAGGAACTCCCCAGGTATATCAACGACTGTATGATTGCCCGCAAAGATGGAAAGTGGGGTGTTATCAACCATAAGAACAAAACCTTGATTCCTTTTGAATTTGAACGCATTTCTTATGTGAAAAGCAGTAAAAAGCGCTATCAAAAGCTTTTTTTGGTGGTGGCCAAAAATGGACTGCTAGGCCTGCATAACCGCACTGGTAAAAAGTTGTTTGACCCTAAATTTTCTAGTATAACCGTAGACGATGTACGTGAGACAATTATTTTGGAAAACGCCAAAGGTAAAAAAGAGGAATACAAAATGGGGCAGCGTTAAATTTATGACAAATCGATTGTACGGAAGCGTCTAAAATCGCATCCTCCTCCTCGGTACATTTGTATGTATCAATCATTTAATTGAAAATTGTATGAATGCATTTAGAGGATTATTAATTGTATTGGCCTTTACAATCACCACGTTTACGGTGTATGTGATTAGTCAATTTGGTTTAAACATCGCTCCTTTATTTTTTGGCGAAATCAGAAATTTGACTTGGGCTGGACAGTTCAACTATGATTTTCTCACTTATTTATGGCTGTCAGCCCTTTGGGTTATGTGGCGCAATCGTTTTTCTGCTCCAGGTATCGCATTAGGGCTGGTAGCTTCCGTATTGGGGATGACCTTTTTTGCGCCTTATGTATTGTTTTTGACTTTTCAGACCAAGGGCGATGTCAAACAATTGTTGTTGGGAAGGCATCTGTAATTTAACATAAATACTTATCTAAGCATAGCCTTCCAGGTACCTTTCAGATAATTGTATTTCAGGGTGCTAGGCAAGGCTTTCCACCAATATTTATTGAGTTCTACTGCAAACGAAGGTTGCATATAACAGTTGATCACGCAGCCTTCGCATTCGGACAAACGCCCTTCCAGGGCAATCAATCGTTGTACTTTTTCGGAACGATACAGATTATATAGGCTGTCTTCGATAGGAATTTCTTCTAACCCTAGGTGATAACAGGGGAGTACCAATTGATTGTCAGGCGAAATGACCAAAGTAGTGCTACCTGCTTTGCATACGGGGCGATCGATGTGGTTGCCTCCATCTTGGCGCAAAGCGATGAATCCTTCATTGAGATATACATACTTTTTGCGGCTCCAGTGTTTGAGCGCTTTAAGGCTTTGGGTACTCAGTTGTAATCCTGTTTCCACCTCATTATAGTCAAAAACCGGGTTGAGGATTAAAACCAGTTGATTGGGCAGGCAAATTTCTTCGTATACCTGGGCAATTTGTGCTACATTGTGCTCAAACACGGTGAATAAAATATCGGGGCGTTCACCCAGGCTTTTGGCTACTTTGATAGACTCCATTACAAAATCATAACAAGCTACTCCACGGCCTTTGTCATGCTCCTCCTTGTCGGGCGAGTCCAGTGAAAGGTGTAACATGTCAATTTTACCTTGGAGTTTTTCGGCTTGCTTTGGATAGAGTAGCCCATTGGTAGTAACCGTGGTGATAAAACCCATATTTTGGGCCATTTCCAACAATTCGGGCAATTGACGATGGAGGAGGGGTTCGCCTCCGGTAAAATCAATGGTCACGCTGGAAAATGCGCACAAAAACATGCAGGATTT
Source organism: Microscillaceae bacterium (assembly GCA_003483885.1). Taxonomy (GTDB): domain Bacteria; phylum Bacteroidota; class Bacteroidia; order Cytophagales; family Microscillaceae; genus Microscilla. The sequence continues at coordinate 63 of DMXI01000508.1, read as the reverse complement.
GAGGCGCTTGGGAGTGAAAGTCATTGATTTTACCGGAGGCGAACCCCTCCTCCATCGTCAATT
>DMXI01000067.1 GCA_003483885.1 Microscillaceae bacterium | reverse complement strand
AGTTGTAGTAATGAAAATGCGGCGAATGATTAGCACATAACTTATTTTCTTTGAGTTACTCATCCTGTAAATTTTTTGCTAGGTTTTGGCCAGAAATTAAAACATAAAGCGGTGAAAGCAAAATACAAAGCAAATTTCCTTCCGTATAAAAAGTTTTTTTAAAAGAAATTTCGGCCTAAATGGTTATTTCGTATTTTAAGTTGTCTAATAAATTTATTTAACAAACTAACAATCAAATGGCCTTACAAGAAAATGTAGATTTTGTATTTATTCCAGTAGCCGACAATGTAAGCGAAAAAGTATGCCTCGTAGGTACTAAGAAATATGTATACGTAGTACCCGATCAAAAAACGGTTAATGAATCTTCACTTAAAGAGTTTGTAACCAATGCTTTTGCTGGGGTAGACAAAGTAGAGTCTTTTAACTTTGGCGATTATACGCCACGAGAAGTCATTGCGGGACTACTAGCCGATCAGGAAACTACATTGGAGAGTTTAGATGAGTTTTTCAAAAATTTTAAGGAAAAATGGGATGCGGTCATGCGTATAGAAATTGCGTCTTTGAAAAATTTTAAAGTGGTATCCAATATTTTTGGAGGAGCAATTAGCGTACGTTATGAAGGTAAAAAACTATTTTCTCCTATTGTAACCCGAATTGCTGGCAAAACTGAGAGACGAGGAGTAAAGGCGTTTTACGAGGGGATTACCAAATAAATTTAGGCTTTTTTTATGGGTTCCAGGGCAGTATCTGACACAGCCGCAGTGGAGAACGGCTTGCAACAAATAGAGCGGTTGAATAAAAAACTTATCGAAGCGCATTATCAGATTATGGATAAACTGCGTAAAATGATTATGACCAATGGCTCGACTAAACAACGCTTGCGTACAGAGATCAATGCGCTTGAAGCAGCTATTGATACCTATGAAGAGTCTAAATTGTTCATTACCAGAATTATAGAAACCCTGCTTTGAAATAGACCCAAAAAATAATGGATAAACCACAAGAAAATGCAAACATAGCTTCCTGGCTCAAAGAATGCTTTCACAAATTATCTTCTCTGGATGAACCTCAGCGAAATGAATTTTGGCAAAGGTTCAAGAAATATAAGCATATGTTGCCCAAAAAGGAGCAGGAGAAAATAGCCATTGCTTTTTGTGCCTCCGACGAAGACTACCAGCACTTGTTATCGGTAGTGAGTGAAGTACTTGCTGGAGAGGACATTGATTGTCTCACCAATGCCCAACAAAAACTGGATGCCCTGAGTGAAAGTGAACGAAAGCTAAAATCTATTGAGATTTTGAAAAAGTTATAATTACAAAATCCCAGCGATTGAATCCTGGGATTTTGTATAAAGTAAGCTTGATGGAATTATATCCGAATCCCCATCCACAAAATGTCATCTCTTTGCTCAGTATCTTGCATATATTGCTTTAGGTTTTCCTCAATTTTTGTTTTTTGTTCACCAATAGGCAAGGTGGCAACATATGAAAGCAAGATTTGTAAGCGTTTTCGCCCAAATTTTTTGCGCGTGTGGTTATTTTGATCTTCCAAACCATCAGACCCCAAGTAAAGCATTCCACCAGTAGGTAGGGTAAGTTGTTGGTTGGTAAAGCCAATGCTTTCGTCCTGAATACCTCCAATAGATTTGCGATCCCCTTTGAGTTCATACAAATCATCAGTATAATAGTAGAGGTTGTTTTTAGCCCCCGAAAACTGTATCATAGTTTGTCCCTGCTGTTTGTCTAATGAAATGATGGTAGCATCCATCCCTTTATTATTGGTTGTATATCGTTGTTTAAGCACAGATGTCACCTCTTTGTGCAACTGGTTGAGTATTTCATTGGGCTGAGTGACTTGTCGTATACGAATAATTTTATCTAATAAATTAGCGCCTATTAAGGTCATAAAAGCGCCAGGGATGCCATGTCCGGTACAATCGGCCACTACTAAGATGACTTTGCCATTGATCTCATTGAGCCAATAAAAGTCTCCTGAAACCACATCTTTGGGGCGGTTGATCACAAAGTAATTCTCCAGCAAACGATCCAGTTTTGCTTGATAGGGCAATACTGCTTCCTGAATAGCTTGTGCTACCTTGAGACTACCGTTGATTTTTGTATTGAATTCTTGAAGAACTTTATTTTTTTCGGCCACATAATCTCTTTGGGTTTGTAGCTCTTCCTGAGTCTGGCGGAGTTCTTCATTCATTACTTGTAATTCTTCATTAGATTCCTGTAGCTCTTTGGTGCGTAAAATCACCTTATTCTCAAGGCTTTCATACAAGAGCGTATTTTCCATAGAAATGGCCAACTGAGTCGTGATTGCACTGACCAACTCAACTCTTTTTTTATGAAATACTTCTGTGTTGAGGTTGTTTCCTAAGTAAAGCAACGCAATTAGTTTTGCTTGTTTTTTAATGGGCACTACTAATACTGACTTGCTTTTTCTTTGTTGAATATAAGCATCCTTCCTAAAGGTAGTATCTTGTGAGATATCATCCCTCAAAATTACCTCTTTGTTTCTTAATGCATAGTTGATTACTTGTTGAGGGATATTGGTATACTGCTCAAGTAGGATAGGGGCTGTTAAAAAATTAATATCATTTTCCTGATCAGCCTCTACTAACCAAGTGTTGGTTTCTTTTCGTAAAAAGGTGACTTTATTGGCTCCTGAATTTTTAATAAGCAAATCTAACATTGTGCGAATCAATTCTCTTAAATGCACTTGTTGCGAAAGCATAGCATTTGCTTTTAGAATTGTATCCAAATCTAATCCTGTTTTATCTGTATTGAGCGTCCCATTGCTATGATAAGTTTCCGAGGCAATTTGGTTTTCTTTATCAAGTAGCTTTGCATATGTTACCTTCATTTGGGTTGTTTTGGCATGCGCCCCCCATTGTTTATATAGGTTATAAGATTTATTGAGATAGGGTTTGGCAAACATTTCTTCTTCCACCGAAAGCAAGTATTGCGCATATAATTCGGTAGCCAATGCGGCATCTTGGATAAAGTCATTTTTTTCAGCGTTTTTAATCGCAGCTTTATATAAGCTTAATATGTCATTAAAACCTTTGCCTTCTATTTGGGCTTGCTTGGCTTCTACTAATTGGTATTTGTGTAAAAAGTTTTCAGGGCAATTGGTTGCCCAAACTTTCATTTGAACTTGATTGGTTTTTACCGTTTCGAGCAAGGCTTCATTACCAGTTGTTTCATATTGTTTAAGGTAGACCAACGAAGTATAAAAGTTTAAATCAAAAGAGGTAAGGTATCCAAAGATAGATCCAGCCATAGGCAATGCTGATGATATTTTTTCGTAGGCTTTGTCATAGTCGCCCATCATAAAAAGCGCTTGTGCTTTGTAAGTATAATAGACGGTTAAAGCCATGGCCACATTATTATCCTGGCAATATTTTTCATACATATCTTCCGTTTGCAATTGATCATACCCCTGAATTGGGCCCATCGTATTACCTTGAAGAGCATTGGTAATCCAGAGTATTCCCAATAATACATGGTTACTTAGTTCGTTTTTATACTTTTGAGATAAGCTCCAATATTTCTCTTTAATTTCTGATTTTATAAAATCTAGTGTTTGGCCAGATGCAAAGATATTGCAGGTATAAGTAAAGGCATTATACATGGCAAATTGCAACTCTCCAGAAGACAGCCCCGCTTGAATCCCATGTAAGTTGTGTTTCACCCCTTCTTTCAATGGATGGGTCCATTGCTGAAGCCAGCCTCCCAAAAGCAAAGAGGTTTGGCATTCCATCCCTTGATTAGCCATCTTTTGTGATAAGTTAAAGGCGACCTTTCCAACCTGATAACCCAAGGCATAATCTCCCTTCATAGACCCGGCAATTAACGCAAAATTAGACAGTGATTTAGGAGTAAAAGCAGCAAGGCCATGTTTGAGGGACAGTTCTGCGGCTTTAATACTTACAAAAATATATATAGGTACATTACCTAAAATATAAGCAGCAGGGTCTAATAATATATAAATTTTAATGGCTAACTCAATTTCTTCATAGTTTGTAATGGGGAGATTGAGGACGTTTTTGACGCCAATATCATTAATTTGGTCAATAAGTTTAGCAATTATTTCATTGTTGATTGCCTCTAATTCGTGTTGACTGGGAGTACTAATGGATAATAAGTTTAGTGCTTGTATACCTATATTGATTGCCTCATTGTATTGCCCTTCTACTGTTTTCTGGAGAATGGCAAAAGTCAATATCTTAGCTTTCGCAAGCTTAGTTTGGGCATTCTCTAAAAAGATGGCGATATACTTTTCAACGTTTTTAAGATTGGTATTCAAAAACTCAGCTTCTACCAAAAGTTGGTAAATATCGTGAGTCATATCAGAGGCTACTTCCCAACTGTTTTCGGGGAGTAAATCTTTTGCTTGGTGAATATATTGCAGCATGCTGTCAAAAGAGGCTGAGGCTTTTGTTTTCTTAGCGGCTTCTATATTGAGTTTTAAAGCGATTGTTTTATCTGCATCTTCAAAAATCTCTTTGGCTAAATTATAATGGTTGGTAATGTCAAAGAGACGTTCTTCTCTTTCTTCTTTTGACAAAGACTCATAGAGTAGTTGCCCTATTCTAAGGTGAATAACTTGTTTTTTGTTTTCAGGAATCAGCGAATAAGCAGCCTGTTGTACCCGATCGTGGCTAAACTTATACTGATTATTTGATAAAGGTAGAATCAAGCCTTCCAAAATGGCTATTTCCAAGCCTTTTTGGGTATTCATTTTTTGAGTAATAATATTTAAAGTCAAGTGGTCAAACTTATTACCCACACAAGAAGCCTGTTCTAATAATTCCTGAGTAGCTTTTGGTAAACTACCCACTTTATTGGCCATAAACGCTACCACATTGTCGGTGAAGTTTGCCTCTTGAATTTTTGCACTGTTCCAGGTCCACTTCTTTACTTCAAAATCAAAGGTTAACAGAGCCTCTTCGTACAAGTTTTTCAGGAATTGGTGAGTAAAAAAGGCATTTCCTTGAGTCTTGGATAATATAAGTTGCTTTAGGCTTTTTAGCTGCTTGTCTTTGGGTAAATGCAAGGTTTCTGCAAGTAAGTCCAAGACTGCTTTAGCACTGAGGTTTTCAACCTTAATCTGATTAATGTTCTTTGTTTCTTCTTCAATGTTTTTTAAGGTAACAGCAAGTGGATGAACAGCTGACACCTCATTGTCACGATATGCGCCTACACATAATAGGTATTTGTTGTCTTGATCGGTTATTAAAGTCTTGAGCAAGTTTAACGACGCCAAATCAGCCCATTGCAAGTCATCTATAAAGATGATGAGCGGGTGTTCTTTGGTAGTGATGGCCTTGATGAAGTTTTGCATCACATAATTAAATCTGTTTTGGGCTTCTTGTCCGCCAAGTTCAGCCACTTGGGGTTGTTTGCCTATGACCACTTCCAGATTGGGAATGACTTCTATTAAAACTGCCCCATTGTCTCCTACTGCTGCCAGAATAAGGTTTCTCCAATACTCAAGAGCCTCTTCATCCTCTGTCAGAATTAATTCTATTAAGTTGTTAAATGCCTGTATCCAAGCTGAAAAAGGGATATTACGCTGAAATTGATCAAACTTTCCTTCTATAAAATAACCTTTGGTACTGGTAAGTGGACGGTGGGTCTCGTTGACCAAGGCTGACTTACCTGTACCCGAATAACCCGTTACTAAGGTTAATTCTATACCACCTGACTTTACTCGTTGAAATGCTTCCAGCAGTACCGATATTTCTTGTTCGCGGCCATAAAGCTTTTCGGGAATTTGCAGTTTTCCAGAGAAATCTTCCTGCCCAAGATTGAAGTCTACATAAAGCTCTCCCTTTTCTTTGAGTGCCAAGTACTTTTCTAAATCTTTGCCTAATCCTAAGGCTGATTGATAGCGATTTTCTGGATTTTTTTCTAAGAGTTTTAGGATAATCTTCGCCAGTTGGGTTGGAATGGTTTTATCGATGCTGGTAGGATTAGCGGGAACTTTGGCTAAATGGGCATGTACCAGGGCCATTGCTTCATTTTCTTCAAAAACAGGTTTTCTGGTGAGCAACTCATAGAAGGTAGCCCCCAAGGCATACAAATCGGTACGATAATCTATACTTCTATTCATCCGACCAGTTTGTTCAGGCGAGATGTATTCTAGGGTACCTTCTAGTTTTTTAGGGTTGCCCAGGTTGGGTTGGCGTAAAGTAAAACGGGAAGAAATATCGAAGTTAATAAGGAAAATCTGCTGAGTGGGAGTTACTAAAATAGTATGAGGATTCACGTCTTTGTGAATGATGCCTTCTTGATGGATGTTTTCTAAAACTTTGGCTATTTTGATCATCAAATGAACTTTCTCGACCAATTTAAGTGGATTATCCACCAGAAAATCCCGTAAACTTACCCCTGGTATATTTTCTAGCACAATCTGATGCTGTTGATCTACTATCTGATAATCAATTACTTTTCTTACGCCAAGGAGTTGTTTTCCCCGTAATACCTCAAATTCATTTCTAAACTTTTGAATGTCATTTTCCGAAGGATAATCTCGGACTAACGCCTTGATTAAGGTATTGTTTTGTTGGTTATACCATATCTTCGTTTGATTGTTTTTTGGTATGATTTGACTGTTCATAAAATGTTCTTAATAGTTATAGTTTCGTAATAATATATGTTAGGACCTAACACATCTGTTCGTAAATATTTGATTGAATAACGAGTAAAAACGTTTGGATTCAGCAAAAGAATAATAGATAAGCAGGGCGATGCCGACTTATAATTTTGGTATAAGAATATGCCTTAAATTTTGGTGTTTTTGGGAAGTGGTGCTTTGTGGAAGTGTGTAAACTATAATACTTATTTATACAGACATTACCTAGAAAAGTTTCTTATAAAGGTTTTATGCCAAATAAAATAAGGGTTTTTACCTATCAAGATATAGGATTTAATATTAGCATAGATTGGGGTTAAAGTCAGATAATGATTTCAAGTGCCTTCTTGAATATTGATGAGGGTGAAATAATAAAAAGCTTCTCTGTAAAAGACGATATAAGTTTAAAATAAAAATCCCATCGACCAATGAGTCAATGGGACTTAGTTTTATGCTAATCATAGGTTTTTTGTAAGGTGATGCATCCAATACAAAGATTTTCCAAGGAATGAGATACCAAGAACTATATTTGAATTCCCATCCACAAAATATCATCCCTTTGCTCAGCATCTTGCATATATTGCTTTAGTGCTTCCTCAATTTTTGTCTTTTGCTCATGAACAGGTAGAGTAGCGGCATATGAAAGCAAGGTTTGTAAGCGTTTTCGCCCAAACTTTTTACGTGTATGGTTATTTTGATCTTCCAAACCATCAGACCCTAGGTAAAGCATTCCACCAGCAGGCAGGATAAGTTGCTGATTGGTAAAGCCAATACTTTCATCTTGAATGCCTCCAATAGATTTGCGATCCCCTTTGAGTTCATGCAAATCGTCAGTGTAATAATAGAGGTTGTTTTTAGCCCCTGAAAACTGTATCATAGTTTGCCCAGGCTGTTTTTCTAATGAAACGACGATCGCATCCATCCCTTTGTTATTGGTTGTATACCGTTGTTTAAGCACAGATTGAACCTCTTCATGTAATTGATTGAGCACCTCATTGGGCTGGGTGACTTGTCGTATGCGAATAATTTTATCTAATAAATTGGCCCCTATTAAAGTCATAAAAGCACCAGGAATGCCATGTCCGGTACAATCGGCCACTACTAAGATGACTTTGCCATTGATTTCATTGAGCCAATAAAAGTCTCCTGAAACCACGTCTTTGGGGCGATTGATCACAAAGTAATTCTCTAGCAAACGGTCTAGTTTGGCTTGATAAGGCAATACCGCTTCTTGAATCGTTTGTGCTACTTTGAGACTACTGTTGATCTTTGAATTGAACTCTTGAAGAACTTTGTTTTTTTCTTCCACATAATCTCTTTGGGTTTGTAATTCCTCTTGGGTCTGGCGTAGTTCTTCATTCATTACCTGCAGCTCATCATTAGATTCTTGCAACTCTTTAGTGCGTAGATTTACCTTGTTTTCCAGGCTTTCGTACAAGAGTGTATTTTCCATGGAAATGGCTAATTGAGTTACCAGAGCATTGACAAGTTCATAGCGTTTTTGATGAAAAACACCGGTACTTAAGTTATTTTCCAGGTACAATAAGGCGAGCATTTTGTCATGCTTCTTAATTGGAACAATGAAAACAGACCTACTATTTTCTACACCAAAGTAAGGGTCCTTAGCAAATTGATGATTTTGCGATACATCGTCTAATAAGATAAACTCCTTGTTGCGTAACACATAGGTGATGAGTTGCTGAGGAATATTTTGGTATTCTTCGAGAAGTATAGGATCACCAATCAAATCTTCCTCGTTTTCTTGATCTGCCTGTATTACCCAATGCATCTCTTCTTTAAGAAGAAACGCAATTTTGTTAGCCCCTGAATTTTTACTTAGCAGGCTTAACATCTCATAAATCAACGCTTTCAGGTGAATTTGTTGGGAGAGGGTAGCATTTGCTTTCAGAATAGTATCTAAGTCTAAGTTTTTGATAGGATGTTCAGAGGAGTTATTTGCCTGACCTGTTTCCAGCATACTTTGCAAGTGGTGCTCATTTTTACTGGCAAAACTTGTCAAAAGTGTTGGATAATTATTTCTCATTTGGGCTGTTTTGGCAGCCGCTCCCCATTTATTATAAAAATCGTAAGCCTCTATCAAATAAGGAACAGCGATTTTTGTTTTATCAATATCTATCAAATACTTAAAAGTCAGTTCATTGATCAATGCCACATCTTGAGTAAACCCATTTATTTTGGCGCTTTGTATGGCTTGATCATATAACTCTAGTACAACAAACCAAGATTCCTTTCTACCTCGAGCCTGTTCTGCCTGTACTAATTGGTATTTATGTGAGAAGTTTTCGGGGCAATTATCTGCCCAGACTTTCAATTGATTTAGGAGAGCATTGTTATCTTCTTGTTCAAAAATGAGGAGTTGAAAAAAGTAATAGTTAAAATAAGAAATGGTTCCAGCACAAAAGTCTGCGTATTCTTTGGCTTTTGTAAGACTATGTTTGGCTTCTTCCCGATCATCTAAGAAAAAGAATATTTCTGCCCGTAAAATGTGATAACGAGCATAGGCATAATAGTTTTGATTGGAGTAACGACTCAAGTATTTTTCTTCTGCGGCCAACAACTCATAGTTGGCATTCATTAAAATTGGTAAAAGTAGCTCAACCCCTTCTAAGATATCTAAGGCATAACCATGGCGTATTTGGCGAACCTCAGCAATGACTTCTTTTTGTTGTATTTGACTTTCTGTTAGTTTTTTGCCTTGATAAAACGGATTGAACCACTGATGTACCAGATTATAACCAGCAAAAACTACATCACCAGAGGCAATTGCATGTTGATAAGCAATTTTATTTAACTGATTAGTTTTTTGGATATGTTGTACCCAAGGACTTACAAAGTTGGAGAATACATCATATGCTTTAGCCTTATGAGCAGATTCATTGTAAAAATCACTGATTTCAAGTGCTTTGTTACCAAAGGCTTTACCTAGCGAAAACTCTCCATATATATTTGATAATAAGAAACTATACCACGAAAAGGCATGACCACTCTCAGGAAGCGCACCATATTGCAGAGACAAGCGGCTAGCCTTTAGAATAAGAAGCGTCATGAGTTGTCGGTTGGTTAAGAAAACCAAAGGAATGGCATTGGCCAATAATTGAATAGGAAATGCTTCATCCTCACTTAATGCTCCTTTACTGTTTTTTAAGTTTGTTAACGAATCAGGAGAAGCTTGGACGATACGATCTAATTGTTCTTTTTCCTGTTTAATTTCTTCATCCAAGTTATCTAAATGAGGGAAAATGCCTACCTCTTCAAGTGCCTTTAGGGTATAATTTGTAGCTTCTTGATAATTGGTTTGCATTGAATGTTGCGTAACCAAATTGAGGAAAGCCTGAATTCGATATTTTTTAGGGATATCTGGGCGTGCAAGTAAAGTTTTATGTAGTTTTTCGGAGTTCTCATAATTGCTGCAGGATATTTCAGCTTCACCCATCAGCAAGTAAATTTCAAGTGTTTGTAAGTCATTGGTCTCCCAACTATGCTCAGGCAGTAAATGCTTTGCTTTACGAATATAACTCAACATGGCCTCAAACGAAGCAGAAGCTTTAGCCCTAATTGCGGCTTTTTGGTTGAGTAAAATAGCGTCTTTCCTGTCCTGATTGCTAAAAATATTTTGAGCTAAATTAAAGTGATAAGCAATATCAAATATGTGTTCTTCTTTTTCCTGTTCAGGAAGAGAAGCCTGCAAGAGTTGTCCAATCTTAAGATGAGTAATTTGTTTTTCTTTTTCAGGAATGAGAGAGTAAGCCGCCTGTTGGATACGATCATGGGCAAACTTATATTGATGGTTTTTAAGGAGATAGATTAAATCCTCGGCAATAGCTATTTCTAAATCTGTGTTGATGCTTTCTTTTTCTGCAATAATTCTCAAAGTAAATTCATCAAACTTGTTACCAATACAAGAAGCTAATTCTAAAAGCTTTTGAGTAGCTATTGGCAACGCAGCTACTTTCGCAGCCATAAAATCTACGACATTATCTGTAAAGTTTGCATTGGTGATCTTTAAAATATCCCAGTGCCACTGTTTTTGTTCATAATCAAATCTCAACAAGGCTTCTTCATACAGGTTTTTTAAGAACTGGTGCGCAAAAAAGGCATTGCCTCTTGTCTTAGACAATACAACCTCGCCTAACGCTTGTAATTTTTCGTCTTCTTGGGGTAAATCCAATGTGTCTGATAGTAAATCCATCAGCGCTTCTCGTGATAAGTTTTCTACCTTGATTTCACTGGTGTTTTTACTATCCTGTTCAATCTCCTTTAAGGTGGCCCTGAGTGGGTGTTGAGTACTTACCTCATTATCGCGATAAGCACCTACACAAAGTAAATGAGTGTTTTCGTGGTCTGTTGTGAGCGTTTTAAGCAAATGAAGCGATGCCATATCGGCCCATTGAAGATCATCAATAAAAATAATCAGAGGATGTTCCTGAGTCGTAATGGCTTTTACAAAGTTTTGTATTACATAATTAAAACGATTTTGTGCCTCTTGTCCACCAAGTTTTACTACTGCTGGTTGTCGGCCAATTACTAACTCGAGGCTTGGGATTACCTCAATCAATACTCCTCCGTTGTTTCCTACCGCTTCTAAAATAATTTTTCGCCAGTAGTTGAGCGTATCTTCATTTTCGGTAAGAAGCAAATCAATAAAGTTTTGAAATGCTTGTATCCAGGCTGAAAACGGAATGTTTTGTTGGAACTGATCAAATTTACCTTCCAAAAAATACCCTCTGGTACTGGTCAAAGATTTATGGGTTTCGCTTACCAGCACCGATTTTCCTGTGCCCGAATAGCCTGTTACCAGGATTAACTCTACGTTTCCGGCTTTTACTCGTTGGAATGCCTCTAGAAGTACCTCGATTTCTTTTTCTCTTCCATAGAGTTTTTCGGGTATTTGCAATTTTCCTGAGAAATCGTCCTGCCCTAATTCAAAGTTGACGGTTGCATCTCCTTTTTCTTTACGGGATAAATACTTTTCTAAATCTTTTCTCAATCCCAAAGCAGATTGATAACGGTTTTCGGGATTTTTTTCTAAAAGTTTGAGAACAATATTGGATAACAGTATTGGAATAGTTTTATCAACAACAGCAGGAGCCTTCGGTGCTTTGGCTATATGTGCGTGTACCAAAGCCATTGCCTCGTTTTCTTCAAAAACTGTCCGTTTGGTGAGTAACTCATAAAAGGTAGCTCCTAAGGTGTATAAATCAGTACGATAATCTACACTTCGGTTCATCCTGCCAGTTTGTTCAGGCGAAATATACTGTAAAGTACCCTCGATTTTTTCAGGGTTACCCAAGTTGGACTGATGGAGCGTAAAGCGAGAGGATATGCCAAAATTAGTTAAAAAAACGTCTTGATGGGGCGTAACTAAAATATTGGCAGGAGTGATATCTTTATGAATAATCCCTTCTTGATGCACTCCCTCTAGTACCTTTACAAGGCGAATCATTAGATCAAGTTTTTCGCTCATGGATAAAGGAATTTCCTGGATGTAATCCTTTAAACTTCTCGCTTCAATATGTTCTATTACAAATTGATGCTGATGATTGAGCACCTCATGTTCAATTATCTTCCTAACTCCCCGAATGTTTAGGCCTTGGAGTAAGTTATATTCATTTTTAAGTTTTTGGATATCTTTTAATGAGTGATTGTTACTTCTGATTGTTTTAGTGGGTACGTTATTTTTAGGGCCAGACCGAGCGCCAAATTGAGCATTTTTAGAGGCTTTTATGTTATCCATAGTATCATTCAAATAGTTTCGTAATATGTATTGATATAAGTAACCTGGTTGCTGCTAAAGAGATTAAACTTATCATAAGACTATAATAAACTTAATATTCATTAGGTGATGGGTGCTGATGAAAGTTAGATATTGTTTTAGAGTAAGTGTATATCTGTATTGACTGATATCCCCAATTTTAAAGAGTAACAAATGCTACTTTACACAGCTAGGTAACAATTAGTGTTAGAGTCAAAAGACAATACAATTTTTTAACCTTATTGGGGCTTGATATGCTATTAATTTGATGCTTTATAATAGAGGAGTTGCTTTGAGGGGAATATAAGTGGTTATTGGTCAAACGGTTTGAGAAGAAATAATGTTTTTATTTAAGAGGATTTATTATGAAAAAATCAAGATTTCCCCTTATTGGAAAATAAAAATCCCATCGACCAATGAGTCAATGGGATTTTGTTTTATTCTAATAATTGATTCTTTAATGCTTTTAGTAAATCGCTGGGTAGTTAGCTGGGTCAGCTTCACGCATCATATCATACACCTTATCAAATACATCCTCTATACTTGGCTTAGAGAAGTAATCCCCATCGCTACCATAAGCAGCTCGGTGCTCTTTGGCGGCTAAAGTAGCCGGAGCAGAATCTAGCCAACGGTAAGCGTTTTGTTCTTCTACTACCTTTTGCATCATAAATGCCGAAGCACCTCCTGGTACGTCCTCATCGGCAAATAATACACGATTCGTTTTCTTAATAGACTCTACAATGCGGTGTTGCAAGTCAAACGGCAATAGTGATTGTACATCAATTACCTCACAGCTAATACCTACTTCCTCGAGTTGTTGGGCAGCATCCATTACAATGCGGCACATAGAGCCATAAGTTACAATTGTAATGTCGTTTCCTTCTTTGATAGTTTCGGGAACACCCAAAGGCACTGTAAACTCACCAATGTTGGTTGGAAGCTGTTCTTTCAAGCGGTATCCATTCAAACACTCAATCACCAATGCTGGGTCATCAGATTGTAATAAAGTATTATAAAAACCAGCGGCTTGAGTCATATCGCGAGGCACCAATACGTGAATTCCGCGCAAACTATGCAATAGCATACCAATAGGAGATCCTGTATGCCAGATACCTTCCAGGCGGTGCCCACGGGTACGAATGATCAAAGGTGATTTTTGACCACCCTTGGTACGGTATTGTAAACAAGACAAATCATCGGCTAAGATTTGTACCGCATAATAAACATAATCGAGGTACTGGATTTCGGCAATGGGTCGTAAACCACGCATGGCAGCTCCAATTCCTTGCCCAATAATGGTGGCTTCGCGAATACCAGTATCAGTAACTCTTAATTCTCCGTGTTTGGCTTGTAAGCCAGCAAATGCCTGGTTTACATCCCCAATTTTTCCTACATCTTCGCCAAAAGCAAATACTCGAGGATCGCGCTCAAGGGCAGCATCAAAGCAAGCCTGCAACACTTCACGACCATCTACTGGCTTTTCATTTTCATCATAAATAGGCTTTACTTCTGGAATATTCAAAGCAGCATCGGCAGATTGGCTGTATAAGTGAGAACTGTAGTCTTCCCAACCTTTTTCCATTGTTTTTTCTATCCAGGCTACCAATTGATGTTTAATTGGGTTTTGCTCGGTACGGATTACGCGCAAGGCCTTTTTAACTGCGGCTACGGCATCTCTTTTCAATGGATTCGTAGTAGCTTTGAGTTGATCGTGGATTTCGGTTAACTTAGGTGTGTTTTCAGGGCTATTTTGAGCGGTTTCATTCAAAAGGCTTACTGCTTCATTGTGATCTCCCTTCATAGAATCTACAAAGGCTTTCCAAGCTGCTTTTCGAGCGTCTTTAGCGTTATTTTTAGCTATTTTCTCGATCTCTTCAATCTCTTCGTTCGTCGCGTGCCCTTCGGCCAAGATCCACTCCTTCATTTTTTTGATGCAGTCAAAGTCCGCTTCCCAAGCCAAACGATCTTTGGATTTGTAGCGCTCGTGTGAGCCAGAAGTAGAGTGTCCCTGAGGTTGAGTCATTTCTATTACGTGTACCAACACCGGTACATGCTCAGTACGGCAAACCTCTGCTGCTTGCTTGTAAGTGTCTATCAATGCCTCATAGTCCCAGCCTTTAACGGTGAATATTTCGTAGCCAGACTCCTTTTTGGTACGTTTAAAACCTGACAACACTTTAGAAATGTTACCCTTGGTAGTGTGGTATTCTTTAGGAACCGAAATTCCGTATTCATCATCCCATACCGACATTAGCATAGGTACCTGAAGTACCCCCGCGGCATTGATGGTTTCATAAAATAATCCCTCTGAGGTAGAAGCGTTACCAATGGTTCCAAATGAGATTTCATCGCCATTGTGAGAGAAGTTAGTCAAATGGTGCAAGGCTTCGTTTTGACGGTACAGCTTAGAAGCATAAGCCAAACCCAAAATACGGGGCATTTGCCCAGCGGTAGGAGATATATCGGCAGAAGAATTGTAAGCATTGGTTTGGCTTTTCCATTGACCTTGCTCGTCTAAAAGGCGGGTACCAAAGTGGCCGTTCATCATTCTGCCCGCAGATACTGGCTCTGCTTCTACTGAAGTATGGGCATAAAGCTGGGCAAAATATTGCTGTAAAGTAAGTTCACCAATGGCAAACATAAACGTTTGGTCGCGGTAATAGCCAGAGCGAAAATCGCCATGACGGAAAGCCTGAGCCATCGCCAATTGCGCTACTTCTTTGCCATCGCCAAAAATTCCAAACTTGGCTTTTCCCATAAAAACCTCTTTGCGTCCAATGAGGCTTGCTTCCCTACTTTCACAGGCCAATTGATAATCTTTTAGTATAGTTTCTTTAGTGAGTGTCTGTTCTACCGATATATCTTTTGTAATCATAGAAATGCGATTATTAGAATAGTTAAATTTTTTGATTGTATTTTACAATCAGAGAGGTGTATTACAAAACTACTTAAAAAAAAGGAGGTTTCAAACCAGTGTAAACCCTCAAACAAGACCATATAATATTTGGTTTATCTACTTTTATTACAATTTGATTTAAAAAAATTTCTAGAAAATGACTTGTTCCCAGAATTTATTTTTTGAGTAAATAGATTTACCAAATAATCAGTTTTTTTAATTTTAGCATTAAATTTGTCAATATACCATTAGATTTAAATCAAGTTGTTGCTTAATGTAGCAACTCTGTGAAATTACACTTAAATTTGTAGCGAAACTACACGTTGAGATTTTTTAGGGAATGGTCCATCGTGTATTGAACTATGCTTACTCAACTGTAAACACCACAATGAAAATTTTAAATACTATCTTGCTTGTATGCGTGCTAATGGCCGCAGTTGCGATGACGGGCTTGCAAGCCCAGGGAACTATGAAGTTTGAAACCGAAAATCACAATTTCGGTAGTTTAGCCGAGGGCGTAATGGCCTCATACGAATTTGAATTTACCAATATTGGTAACAAGCCTATTAAAATTTCAAAAGTAACCGCTTCTTGTGGGTGTACCACACCTTATTGGTCAAAGGAAGAAATAGCACCTGGTCAGAAAGGGAAGATCAAAGCTACTTACAATACCTCAGGACGTCCTGGTCCATTTACCAAAAGCATTACAATCAGAAGCAATGCGACGAACAAAACCAAGATTTTATACATCAGTGGTAAGGTAAACCGTAAAGCAACTACCTACCGTGATTTAAATAAAAGCTCAAACCAAAAGGGGGCACCTAACCTTTACATGCGGGTGAATATTAAGCATTTTGGTATCACCGAAAACCGAGTAACGGTACGTCAACCTTTTGAGATAAGAAATGTAGGCAATGCTCCGCTAAAAATTAGCGATCTGGTAAGTGAGTGCAAGTGCACCGTGGGACAACTAAACCAAAAAGTGATTCCTCCTGGAGGACGTGCTGTACTGAATTTGTTGTTTACGCCTACCAAGGCAGAACCAATGCAAGAAACTTTTTATATCTATAGCAACGACCCTAAAAAACCTCGTACCATTATCACGCTTAGTGCTGATGTCTATGAGAACTTCAGCCGTACGATGTTTCGTCGAGGAGATGCTACTATTTTGTTAGAGCGTTAGGAATCTATTGAAAATCATTGAATTGGAGGCCTGTAATAATATTACAGGCTTTTTTTATGAACGCTACTCCCTTTTTGTTTCAGCAGTGTCTAAGGAATAAACAACTCACAAAACTACTGAACACTATGAAACGATTCTTCTTATTACTGATTATAGGTCTGTTGATCAATGCCTATTTTGTGGTGGCTCAAGATGCCACAATAGCAGTAACATCCAAGCAGACGACTAAATTTAAGCAATTGAAAAGCGGAGAAACATACCTTATTAATATTAAAGGGTCTACCTGCACTCATCTTTTTGCACAACAAATGATTATTAAAAAGAAAGGCAATATTTATCAAGCCAAATACATTTACCTGACAACAGGCTGGGGAGAAAAATCGAAAGCTAAAATCTTAGAGTCAAAAAATAAGCAATTAACAAACGAAGATATAGAGGCTATTATTTTGTAAAGTGGGAACAGCAATTGACAGCGTTCAATTTGGCTCAAAATGTTACTAAATCAAACGGCCAAACAACTTTTGTTGTAAGGATGCCAGGAGGCAAAAGAAAAATTACTCAACAAGAGCGTGATTTACGAGCCTATTTAACGGATTTATTTAAACCAATCTGGCAGGTCAGTATTTAACTGCTGCCAGACTGGGTTTTTACCGTTATTTTATTTCAAAACTAATGGTAAAAGAAGCGTTGCCTCTTGTACCGCCTACCACTATCTGGTAATCTCCACTTGAAGGTAGTTTTCCTTTCCATTTCCGAGCATCTTCCCCTTCGGCAGCCCCACTAAGATACTTACCTGTACGTTTGTCTTTGATCTGAAATACAGCGTTGTTTTCCAAGGCCGAAATTTTCACCTCCATTGTTTGTCCTTTGCGTGCCCCTAGTACATAGGTCATGGTTTCGCCTCTAATGACGGCATCTTTGTAAGTAGCCCCACTGGTACCTCGTTTAAATTTTACGACCTTAGTTCGATTAGTTTGCCCATATGCAATAGTGCTTGTGATTGCCAATAATAGCAAGGCACATAGAGTGATGATGTTTTTCATAATGTAAAAATTGAATTGAAAAATTAGGTGTTTTGGATAAAAAACTGTGATGAACAGAGATTATTGTCAAGGACGTAGGTATAAAAAATAACCAAATTTTATTTGGTATAAAACGCCTGTAAAATCCTTGGTTTTCCAATAAAAAACAATTGAAACGCTTAAAAAACTTGTATTAGTTTTTTTTAATTCGGGAAACTGCCCAATTTTCTTTAGAGCGAAATTGGGCTATTTAAAGGTTTTATTATATTTTTTTTGTACAAAAACGGTTTTAGTACGTCGGTTCTTTATTAAATTTGTTCCTATACTTAGTTTTTTGACATTTTATTAAACCAAGCATACAATGATTATTGGTGTACCAAAAGAGATAAAACCCAACGAAAGTCGAGTAGCCTTAACACCTGCCGGTGTTGCTGAAATGTTGAAACATAATCATACGGTTTATGTGCAAACCCAGGCTGGCGTAGGCAGCGGATTTAGCGACGAAGCATACCAGAAAGCGGGAGCTCAAATTTTACCAACCATTGAGGCGACTTATGAGATTGCCGAAATGATTATTAAAGTAAAAGAACCCATTGCTTCAGAATATGAACTGATTAAACCTAATCAGTTGGTATTTACTTATTTTCACTTTGCTTCTTCAGAAGCATTGACCAAGGCCATGATTAGTAACAAATCTATTTGTCTGGCTTATGAAACCGTAGAAAAAGCAGATCGTTCTTTGCCTCTTTTGGTGCCTATGTCAGAAGTAGCAGGAAGAATGGCAGTACAAGAAGGTGCCAAATACTTAGAGAAACCTACTGGTGGTCGTGGTATTTTGTTAGGAGGAGTGCCAGGAGTAAGACCAGCCAATGTATTGATTATTGGAGGAGGTATTGTAGGAACCCAATCAGCGAAAATGGCCGCCGGTTTGGGAGCCAATGTAACCATTATGGATATTAGCTTGCCTCGCTTACGTGAGTTGTCCGATATTATGCCGGCTAACGTAAACACGATCATGTCTAACCAATACAACATCGCTGAGGCAATCAAGACGTCTGATTTGATCGTAGGAGCGGTATTGATTCCAGGAGCAAAAGCCCCTCACTTGATTACCCGTAGTATGTTGAAAGATATGCAACCCGGTACAGTGGTAGTGGATGTAGCTGTAGACCAGGGAGGTTGTATTGAAACTTGTAAGCCTACTACGCACGAAGATCCTACCTATGTAATTGACGAAGTAGTACACTACTGTGTAGCCAACATGCCAGGAGCAGTGCCTTATACTTCTACAGTGGCTCTGACCAATGCTACCTTGCCTTACGCCATCGAGTTGGCAAACAAAGGCTGGAAACAGGCTTGCCAAGATAACAAAGAACTGAGACTTGGGCTAAACGTGGTACAAGGCGAGATTGTATATAAACCTGTAGCCGATGCATTTGACCTACCTTATACTGCAGTAGAGGCGTATTTAGAAGGTGAAGCAGTAGCTTAGTTTGATAGTTAGGAGTTGAGAGTTCGTAGTTGGGAGTAAATACTATCGGCTATTCGCTACGAACTACCTACTAAATCACTACCAACTAATAGACTAATAAAATTTTGTTAAAGCGTGAAAAGAGATTTCAAAAATCATTTGAAGTCTCTTTTTTTATTTTTGGATAATGCCTTTTGGCAAAAACATACAACAGATATCGTACATTCGCGTTCACGGATTAGAGCTTATTTAAATTTTCGTTTAAAGTAAATTTTTTGATGCATTTTGGGATTAGATGCGTCAAATTTTGAAGGAATAGCCTAGCTATTGCTGATAAATTTGACAATATATAATCACAAAAGGCGCAGAAAAGGACTAATCAATGAATTTTAAACAAGCTCTTATATATAATAAAGTGCATTTATTTGTATTGAATAAAATAACAAAACCATTTTTTATGTTACGAAAATTAATATTAGGGACCATTGTTGCTAGCTTGGTGGGCACTGTGGGGATGGCTCAAACCCCTAAAAAAACACTTCCCAGCGGAATAAAAATGCAGATTCTGAAGCGTAATCCCACGGCGCGCAGAATGAAGGTAAAAGAGTTTTTGAGTTTTCATTTTATTATGACAGCCCCCGATGGGCAAGTGATTGGCAATACCTTTGAATCTAACAAACCCATTGAAAACATTCCGGTACAGCCTCCCAAATACAAAGGCGATATCAACGAAGCCTTTTTGCTAGTGGCAGAAGGGGACTCATTGTTGATAGAGAGTCCGGTAGATACTGTGGCCAAATATAGCAAGGCCAAAATGCCTCCATTTGCCAAACCTGGTTCTTACATTACTTATCGAATGAAAATTCTGAAAATCAGAAACCAGACCGAAGTGTTGGCAAGTGAGAAACAAAAAACGGCGGCTAGATTGGCCAAAGAAAAAGTAATCATTGATAAATACATCAAAAGCCATCAGTTGAAGAATGTGCAAGTGACTGGTTCGGGTTTGCATTATGTGATTCATCAGCCAGGGGCTGGTAACAAGCCCAAAACGGGAGAAACAGTGAAGGTAAATTACACTGGCAAACTAGACAATGATAAGGTGTTTGACACCAACATAGAAGAAATGGCCAAAGTACACGGGATGTACAACCCAAATCGCCCTTACCGACCTATTGAATTTCCTTTGGGCAAGAAAAGAGTAATTAGTGGCTGGGATGAAGGTCTGGCTTTGCTGAGACCAGGTGCTAAAGCTACTTTGATTGTACCTTCTTTTCTGGCATATGGCCCTCGGGGAGCTGGTAACGATATTCCTCCCAATGCGGTGTTGGTATTTGACGTAGAACTGGTAGGGGTAAAACAACCTTTTGATCCAGCAAAACAAAAGCTCAAAGACCAAACAACTATTTCGCAATACTTGGCCAACAAACGCATCACTAATGCGAAAAGTACGCCTTCAGGGTTGCATTACAAGATTACAAAACAAGGCACGGGACCTCAAGCTGTTGCTGGAAAAACCGTGGTTGTACATTATACGGGTAAGCTACTGAACGGGAAAGTGTTCGATACCAGTTTTGAGTCGGTAGCTCGCCAATCTGGAAAATACCGCCCAGGACGTCAATATAAACCTTATCAATTCTCCTTGGGCAAGGGGCAGGCGATCAAAGGTTGGGATGAAGGTATCGCCTTGCTCAAAGTAGGTACCAAAGCCACGCTTTATATCCCTTCGCATCTGGCATACGGACCACGAGGAGCGGGAAATGACATTCCTCCTAATTCGGTACTGGTATTTGATGTAGAGTTGCTAGAGGTAAAATAAAATATTGACTATTTATTGGTTTTAAAAGCGAAGTTCAGAAATGGACTTCGTTTTGAGAGCTTGTTTAAATTTTCGTTTACAGTAAATTTTTGATGTATTTTGTGATTAGATGCGTCAAATTTTGAGGGAATAGCAGCGCTATTGCCGATAAATTTGACAATATATAATCACAAAAGGCGCGAAAAGAACTGATCAATGAATTTTAAACAAGCTCTTAATTTGTACTATCTTTGCAAACTTTTCAGACGCAAATGTGTTCAACCTAAAACGGACAAATGCTATGATAGATGATGAAACCAAAGAAGATGGGGTATCGAGTGGAGATACTACTTCGAGAAGAAACCAGGAGGATGTAAATGCGCCTCACGAAATGGGTATTTCGCCCATATATGTTCCCAAACCACGAAAAAAAATCAACCGAGGCGTATTGTTGGGTTTTTTGCGATATGGATTACTACGTTCGTTAGAAGATTTGACTGCCCTTGATTTTTCTGCCCTCAAAATTGATAAAATCCCCAATCATATAGGAGAGTTGATTAAGCTAGAAGAGTTGGATTTATCTTCTAATGAAATCACTAAATTGCCTCGCCAAATGGGGTATTTGGGACGGTTACGGCTATTGAAGCTGAACCAAAATGAGCTTACTCACCTGCCCGAAGAAATTGGTCGCCTCTCGAGATTACAACAATTGTCCGTTACTTTTAATCACCTCGAAGCCATTCCTTCCCAAATAGCTAATCTAGTCAATCTACAAACGTTGGTCTTGAGCCATAACCGTCTGCGGACATTACCTTCTGAAATTGGACAGTTAACCAATTTGCGTTATTTGATACTGATCGATAATCCGATTAAGGTCTTACCCAAAGAAATTTCTCTCCTACAGAATTTACACACTTTAAATTTGAGCAATACCTTGATTAGTGTGCGAGAAAAAAACAAATTGCGGGGGTTATTACCCAACACACGCATTTTTTAGATATGAACAAATACTTAGCAAAGCTTTTTTATGGGATAGCCTTGGTGCTCATATATGGCTGTGGCCAATCAACCTCTAACAACAACTCACAAGATACAATAGCGACTGCCCAAAAAATCAGCCGGGTGTTTGACTTACAAGGGCATAGAGGAGCGCGAGGTTTACGCCCCGAAAACACTATTTCAGCTTTTATTGAAGGCATCAATCAGGGTATCAGAACGGTAGAATTAGATGTAGTCATTAGCAAAGATAGCCAGGTGGTGGTGTCTCACGAGCCTTTTTTCAATCATAATATTTGTCTGGACTCTACTGGAAAACCGATTGCAGAAGCGGATGAAAAAAAGTGGAATTTGTTTGAAATGACGGCGGCTCAAATTGGTAAATTTGATTGTGGAAGCATAGGAAACCCTCGTTTTCCGGAACAAAAAAAACGTAAAGACAAAAAGCCTACTTTGGCCGAAGCAGTACAGGCGGTAGAAGCTTATGCTAAAAATAGAAGAATTCGTTCGCTCTTTTATAACATAGAGACGAAGTCACGGCCAGCCTGGGACAATAAATACCATCCTACACCTGAGGTATTTGTTGAAATTTTATTCAAAACCTTAGGGCAACTTAACATCCTACACCGCACTTTTATTCAATCGTTTGATGTGCGTACTTTGCAGGCATTCCGAAAATTAAATCCTCAAACCAAATTGGTATTGTTGGTAGAAAACAAGATGAGTTTTGAAGAAAACCTACAAAAGTTGGGTTTCGAGCCGACCGTATATAGTCCTTATTACAAATTGGTGACTCCTGAATTGATTGCGAAAGCGCATGCGAAAAAAATTCAGGTTATTCCCTGGACAGTGAATGATGTGCAAGAAGCCGAAAAGCTCAAAAAAATGGGTATTGATGGCATTATCACTGATTATCCCGGAAAAATTAAATAGGGTTTTCTTAAAATAAGTATCTAGCTGTTTGTTGACTTGAAAAGTGGGTTTGAGAGCAGTGGAAGCTGTTTTGTAAACTCGTTTTTGGGGCATCATAGATGAAAAATAATACAAAGTTTACCAATTGTTTACCCCGGTTTTTATTGATTGTGATAAAAAGGTATGAATTTTAAAAAATCACCTCAATGCTGTTGTTGAGTTTTAATGGGTGAGACTATACTACTAGACATTTTTCGTTTGTGAAGACACAAACGAGGGCGACTGCGTCGTTGGCTGTGTCCTCACGACCAACTTTAGCCAAAGTGTCTAATATGATGTGGGACAAAAACCGTATGAATTAATTATTAAAGTCGTGATGACTTCATAAATAAGATTCAATCAATGAAATTCTTCCTAGTTCAAAGCTTATGTATCTTATTGTTGTACCTTTCTGTTGGGTGGGCTCAGCCTACTTCTATAGATAGCCTGGAAAATGTATTGACTACTACCTCGGGTAAGCAAAGGAGTAGTGTGTTGAGTAAGTTGACCTGGAATCTTCGAGATTTTGACCTGAAAAAAGCCTTATACTATAGTTTAGAAAACTATGCACTGGTAGAGGAACTTGGGTTAGAAACTGAGAAACCTCAAGTGTACAATTATGTGGGCATTATTTACCGTAATATGGGTAATTATGCCCAAGCCATCGATTTTTATCACAAGGCTTTGGTCAAGGCGCAAGCCCTGAAGCTACCCACCCAGGAAGCATATGCCCATAATAATATTGGAGAGATTTTTATGCTTCAAAATGATGGTGAAAATGCCCAAAAACATATTCGAAAAGCCATACAGATGTTTCAAACATTGCAAGATAGGCGAGGGGAGGCTTATGGGTACTTAAGACTGGGTGAGGCCTACGAACAACAAAAAGAGCATCAGCAAGCATTACAGGCTTTTTTTAAGGTAGAGGAGATTAGGCAAAAAATGCCCAATAAGTATGGAGTGAAAGTAGCTTGGCACCGGATTGGGGTGGTATATGGGCGACAAGGTGATTATAAACAAGCCCTGAAATACTTGGATAGGGCCTTGGCTTACCAGCGGAAAACCAATGACATTCGAGGGATTAGTAGCCTGAGAAATTCGAAAGCAGAAATCTATCTTAAACTTGGCAAATATACCGAGGCTATAGAGCTAGCCAGTGTGAGCCTCAAAGAAACCAGTCGTCTCAATGCCAAACCCTTGATGTATGGGAGCGCTCAAATTCTTCACTTGGCATTTGCCCAATTGGGTGAATACGAAAAAGCGTACAGTTACCAACAAAAATACATAGCTACTCTGGAACTCTTCCTAAATGAGCGCAATCTCAACCAAATCAATGCCTTGAACTTTAGTTATGAATTGGCAAAAAAACAGGGTGAATTGGAGCGAGCGCATCAACAAAGCCGCCTGAGAAAAATCCTGGTATATGTGCTAATTGCGGCTATTAGCCTGTTGGTGATTTTGATGGTAGTGCTCTATCGGGGGTATTGGCTTAAGAAAAAAGCCAACGAGGTATTGCAATTGAAAAACCTGGAAATTGAGCAGAAGAACCAGGCATTGACCCATAGCGAAGATAAAATTAGAACCCAGCGAGATGCCATGGCCTTGCAAAATCGCCAAACCACCAAAAGCATTAAAGTAGCCAAAACGATTCAAGAAGCGATCTTGCCTCACCAAAACCGTCTTGAGCAAATGTTTGACGAGCATTTTGTGATTTATCGCCCTCGGGATGTGGTGTCGGGAGATTTTTATTGGGTAGGTAACGCAGGGCGCAAGAAGATCGTAGCCGCCATAGACTGTACAGGACATGGGGTACCAGGGGCTTTTATGAGTATGATTGGTTTTGCATTAATCAATGAAACAATCAATACGCGTCAAATCTCTTGCCCCGGAAAGGTAATTGAGCAGCTCAGAGTAGATGTAAGAAAAGCTCTGCGGCAAGAAGTAGCGCGTAATCGAGAGGGAATGGATATGGCGCTCATCACGGTAGAATCACTGGAAAATGACCAGGTAGCCATTGAGTTTGCGGGAGCCAAGCGTCCTTTGTGGTATGTACAAGATGCTAGCACCAAAATGGAAGTACTAGAAGGGAGTCGGGTATCTATTGGGATTAATTATCAGGAAAAGAAAACAATCGTGACCAAGCATCTACAGTGTGCCAAAGGGACTTTATTGTATATAGGGTCGGATGGTTTTGCCGATCAAAACGATTGTCACCGCAAGAAGCTGGGCAGCCAGCGTTTGGCAGAAATGATTTTTGAGTTGCGTGACCAGCCTTTGCGCGAACAGCGACAAAGGCTAGAACAACAGTTGGATGAAATGATGGTAGATACCGAGCAACGTGATGATATTTTGTTGTTAGGGTTGCAAGTATAAATAAATTGTTTCGCTTATTGTTAAATGACTAAATGGTTAAACAATATTTTACACAACCATTTAGCCATAAAGCAATACAACCATTCTTATTTCTTTGCACTCACTAGTGGCATATCATTGATAAGCTGCCATTCGTTTTGGGCGTTTTTTACAAACTGATAAAAAGAAGTAAATACCGCTTTGCTACCAGTAAGGGTGGCTTTGGCTACCGCGATGTGGTCTTTTACATCGATGCTTTGAATGGCAATACTGCGTTTGTCACCGCCAATTTTACCCGCTTTTATCAAATCTAAGTATATTTTTTTTGGCAATACCTTGGCATCATCGCCCCCGAAGCGATTGGCTACCACCCGAAACTCAGGATGTAGATGTTTTTCAAGGGTAGTAGTATTGCGACTATCAGCGGCACCTACAATGGTATTGATTAGGTTTTGTATGTGTTCCATATCTTTTGTTTGTTTTTGACTTTGAGCGTTTACCGAACTATGAGTGGCCAATAAGCCACCCAATATGAAGGCTACAGTAATAATTTGAAGTTTACTCATTGCTGAATGTTTGAGTGATACATTGATTACATCAGCAAAGGTAGGTAAGGGAGGTGCTTCATTTTTTACGGGCTGGAGCCAAAAAGTTGTTAACATGCGACAGGTGATGGTACCGCTTTATGGTCAATGCCATTTCCCTAAGAAAATTAACTTGTCCTGAGCACAGCCAAAGGAATTTGATTACTCGCTTGCCTTGAAGCGAGCGAAGATCATACTAGAGCCTCTGGCCCGATCAATGATCGTTAAGGAAACAGTTTGTAAATCCCGATTTGTCGGGGCATTGGCCTTATGGTCATTGTTTGAAAATACGAAAATCCGAGTTTACCAATACCTCAACTCAATAATCTCTGACTATTCTACCTTTTTCAACTCAAGTACTTTACCGATGCTTTCGGCGTATGTCATACTGGTTACTTTATCATTTTCAAACGTAAACTTCAATTTAAAATAGTCTTGAGAGTCTTTTAATGTGTAGTGGTTTTCGCCAATTTTATAAAGCTGAAAAGCCTTTCTTGAATTGGCCGGTTTTATAAAAAGAGTACCTTTCTTTTGATTGATATATATACTTTGTGATGGATTGGTGCTTTGATACTTACCTACCAAAAGTGACTGAAGGCTTGGTGCGATTTTTAGGCTCTCATATGATTTCATGACGGGCCAGTTATATTCATTTGCAACACTGCTTACAAATTCTTGCATGAATCTTTCGCCCCCATCAGAATTAAGTAAAACGACGGCTCCTTCTCCTTGATCTATGAGTCCATAAAGTAATGCAGTATAGCCTAAGTTTTGCCCGGCATGCCAAAACGCCTGAGGTTTATCTACGCCTTTGAGGTTTACCCCCAACCCTTTATTGTTGATTTGCGGGCTTAAAAACTTTGTAATCAATGCCTGGGGTAGTATTGGATCTGCCTGGTTTTTAAATGCTCCTTGAATGGCCACGACCAATTTAGCCAAGTCTTCGGCCGTTGTCCAGGGACCTGCTGCCGCTTTCTCAGGATAAATATTATACCTTTTGTTTTTGAGTGATTTACCATTAGAGAGGTGACCCGCAGCAATGCTCTTTCCCTGGTTTTTGTCTGGTTGATTATCATAAGTGGTGTTGGTCATTTGAAGCGGGGTAAAAATGCGTTGCTGTACATAATCTGCAAATGATAATTGACTCACATCTTCGATTAATAATTGAATGATCAGATAGCCAGCCCCTGAATATCGCTCAACCTTACCAGGAGTGGATTTAATGGCCAATGATTTTTTAGTTTTGGCGGGAGAAGCGTTGTTTAAAATTTGGAGCAGGGTTGGAATCTGATCTTTTGGGCCATAGCCTAAAAACCCATAGCCATCAGTCAATCCAGCGGAATGAGATAGTAAATGTCTGAGTGTTACCTTGGTAGATTCTGTGTGTTTGTTCTCCTTGATTTTCCATCTTTTGAGTTTATCATTCACATTTTCGTCTAAACCTAACTTACCCTCTGCCACCAATTTCAGGACAGCCAAGGCCGTAATGACTTTACCAATAGAAGCCGCTTGAAATAAGGTGGTGGTGGTTACGGAATTGGTGCTACCAGCCTCCGTAATTCCATAAGTTTTTGCCCAGGCTAGTTTCCCTTGATGTATAACTGCCACACTGGCTCCGTTTATTTTATTTCTTTTTAGCCTCTTAAGAATATTTCCCTTGCTTGTTTTTTTTCCAAGGGAAACAATCTTTGGAAAGGCTAGGCCATTTTCTACATTTTTTATCCTGGTTTCTAAATTTTGAGACCAACTAACATTCGTTAATATTACAAGTACTAAAAGAAGTGATATCCTCATGGGCTTATTTTTATATACAATGTTTATATGCTTCTATTAAATTTAGGTGCATACCTTTTGATGAAAATTAAGCATTATTTTCATAAAGTGAGGCAGGGGAGAGGCTTCATTTTTTATGGACAGGAGCCAGAAAGTTGTTAATATGCGACAGTTTTAATAATGATTGATTTTTAATTAGGAGTGTTCAGAGAA
>DMXI01000077.1 GCA_003483885.1 Microscillaceae bacterium | reverse complement strand
ACCCTTTCTGGATTCAGAAAACGCTCAAAAAGCAAGTTGTATTTGATAGGGTCAATATTGGTAATACCGATACAAAAAGCTACTGCCGACCCAGCCGCCGAACCCCGGCCTGGTCCCACAAATACGCCCATATTCCGGGCCGCATTGATAAAGTCCTGTACAATCAAGAAGTAACCTGGGAACTCCATTGATTTAATAATGTTGAGTTCGTGGTCAAGTCGTTCACGAACTTCATCACTCAATGGATTGCCATAACGCTTGAGTGCCCCTTCATAAGTCAAATGCCGCAAATAATCATCCTGGGTCGAAAATTCAGGAGGCATCTCATAGATGGGCATCAAAATATCCCGCTTGAGCTTAATCGGAGAGCATTTATCTACAATGTGTTGGGTGTTTTCCAAAGCCACTGGAATATCTGAGAAAAGCTCGTTCATCTCTTCCTGAGTTTTCAGATAATATTCCTCATTAGGCATTCCATAGCGTAGGTTACGTCGTTTGATGTCGGGCGTAAACATCTTAGGCGTACTTTTCTTCTCGGCCCCTTTTACACAAAGCAACGAGTCGTGGGCGTCAGCATCTTTACCATCAATGTAATACACATTGTTGGTAGCAATGGGCTTTACGCCATATTTAGCTGCAAAATTGAGCAATACCTCAGTTACCCGTTCTTCTTCTTCCAAGCCGTGGCGCATGATTTCCACATAAAAGTCATCCCCAAACAAGCCATGCCACCATTTAAAGGCCTCCTCAGCCTCATGTTCACCCACATTCAAAATCAAGTTAGGGATTTCGCCTTGCAGGTTACCTGTAAGGGCAATCAAGCCTTCGTGATGCTCTTCAATTAAATCTTTGCCAATACGAGGAAATCCCGCATAATACCCTTCTATATACCCCATAGAGCAAAGTCGGGCCAAACGGTGATAAGCTTCCTGATCTTTGGCTAATAATACCTGATTGAAACGACGATCTCGATCTCCTTTAGTAAATGAGGTTTGGGTGCGTTTTTCCGCTACATAAAACTCACACCCGATAATGACCTTTACGTCATTTTTTGCACCTTCACCTACCGCTTTAAAAGCCGCGTGCATGTTGCCATGGTCGGTAAAAGCAATGGCGGGCATGTTGTTTTCTTTCGCAAACTTAATCAGTCCACCTACACCCGCAGTACTTTGCAGAATAGAAAACTGAGAATGTACGTGTAAGTGGCTAAAAGGAATGAATGTATCTACCTGACCTTTGAAAACTTCAGGAATTTTTATCCCTTTCTTCTTCTTACGCTTTTCGAAGTTGGCGGCATCCAGTACGGGAGGTTCGTACGTAACATCATCTGCTGCTACGTCCCCCAAAGGAGGAGCAATGCCTACCGAGATCAAGCCAAAGTAACAGCGAGCTGTAGCCGAAACGTCATAGGCAGCATCGTGGGCATCATCAAACCCTTCGTTGAAAAGCTTGGTGTGGAGTTCAGTCAGGGTGGGCCATTTAAACTTACCCCCACGACCTCCTTGAATGGCTACATATTCGGCAGTTTCTTCACTTTTGGTATCGTATACCTCTATATCGTGTAGCTTGCTATCTACTTCTCCCCGGATATACTCTGCCCCCATAATATTGACATCAAAACCAATATTATGACCAATAATCAATTCAGATTTGGCAATGTCTTCCGCAAACTTTCCCAGTACTTCTTTGAGAGGCAAACCTTCCTCAAGGGCAATTTCGGTAGAAATACCGTGTACCTTCTCCGCGTTAAAAGGAATCGTAAAACCTTCGGGCTTCACAATCATATTTTCGGCTCGTATGAGCTTACCGTTATAATCGTGTAACTGCCAGGCGATTTGCACCAAGCGAGGCCAGTTGTCCAGGTCGGTATAAGGTGCATTAAAATCTTTGGGCAGTCCGGTGGTTTCGGTGTCAAAAATTAAATACATAAAAGGCGAATCTCTTTATAGTGAGTGAGTTAAGCCAAATGAAGGCAAACCCACGAATTTTCATCTAAAGCTAGTGCTTTGGGAGCTAAGTAAATTCCATAATAATTCGAGGAAATTTTGTTCCCTGATGATCTTCAAAAATTGAGCATAGCCATAGCTACGCGATATTTTTGAAGAGAAATCAGTGGGCAAAAGGGGCCGAATAAAATGGAAGGAATTTAGTACCCGAAGCACTAGTTTCTAAGTTAAGAAAAAATGGTGGATTTTGAAAGCAAAAATAGGAGAGGAGGGGGCTGCTAAAAATGAAAAAAGCACACTCGGGAGAATGTGCTTCTTAAAATTTATTTTTGAAGATTTTTATACCAATTCAATAGCTTGGTGATTCAGTAAAAGCGTAAAGAATTCTGTTAGATAATCTTTGTTATAAGTATGTTGCTCCAGTACTTTTCCTACCTCCAATACATCGCCATTATTCAATTGCTCAATCATTGGAACAATGGTTTTTGCTTCGGCAAAATTTTGCTTGTTTCTGCGGAAATATAAACGCACTTGATTGTCCTTCAATGCTTTGTGGTACATTTGGAAAGGCTGTACCAATTGGATACGTTGAGTGGCGAGGTTTTCATACGTTTTTTCGTCCGACCAGCGAGGAGGTTTAAAACCACAATTACTCTTCAGTGATAATTGGTAATCTTCCATGGCAGTCTTGACCAAGTTATTAAAAGGTAAGTCACTTACCGTAGATTCTATTACTCCCTGAGCAAATACCTCATCTACGTCGGTTTCATACCCTGCCAACACCTCTGGATTGAATGAATCAGTATTCATTTCTGCCAAAGCATTAGTAAGCCAATCCTTTACCGAGATTCCTTTAATCACTACAGTCAGAGCCATTGAGAATTCTTCAGTATTTCCAATATGGAAAGGGCCTTCTGGTAAAAAGAAGGTATCATTTGCCTCAATTTCATAGGTTGTACCATAAGGTAATATTTTCTCGGGGTAAGGATAGTGTATACGAGAACCTGTTTTACCTTCAAAAGTTTCATCATCCCATAAGGTCATTAATTTTTTTCCTGGTCCTTGGTGAAAGTGAATAACACTTTTTGCTTCCCCGTCATAATGTACCCCAAAAGGAGTGTAGCCGTAGTTTCCTACAAACAAAGTAGCATTCAAATCAATCCATTCTACCCCTAATTTTTCTTTAATTCCCTGATAAAGAGGAGCCAGACGTTTGGCTAAATCAATATGGTATTTTGTGGCACGGTTTACGATTAGCCCAAAAGAACTCTCCCCAAATATTCTTTGTGTAAATTGCCTTAACGTTTCTTCTGGTTGAATTGGGTTTCTGTAAATCTCAACCATTTCTGTGACTTGTTGTCCACTACCTACATAAACTCTGAGACCTGGTTCCCCGAAGCCTAATTTAGTAGGTACTTGTCTAAAGATGCCTGCCAAATCCTGTTCATTAAAAAGAGCCTGAGGAACACTGTCTTTAATGACAGTAGGGGTTGTTAAATAATTAGTGTTGTTTAATAAGGTATTCCACCAGGAGTCTGTAAATACCTGAGGGGCTTGTGTAATTGCTTGCATGTGTTTTTCAATTAATTCGTAATATGCCTGAAATAATAATTCCCTAATCTTCTGTCAAGCGCTGGATTTGAGATAAAATGCTGTTAAAAGTTAGCCTTGACAGCGTACAAGTATTAATATAAATTTAAAGGACTGTTCCGTCTACGGGTTCGTCCCAGGAGTACATTGGCTATAGCCTCCGAAATTTGGAGGTTGAAAGCCTGATCGAGCCAACTAAATTCGCCTACTGGGTTGATCTCTAAAAACACAAATCGGCCTTCAGGAGTTTTTATCAGATCAATGGCTCCATAATTCAACCCAAAATAGTCCATAAAATGCAGTAGTTTGAGCTTGATACTGGCAGGGAGTTCATAAGGCTCTATGTCATCTAATAAGTTATTGTCTTTTCGCCAATCCGACTTGCCTTCTTCGGAATTTTGAGAGGGTATTTTACCACAAAAAATCTGATCTCCAATAACGACTACCCGAAATTCAAATTCTTTTTCTACATACTCCTGAAAAATCATCGGAGAGTATTCCAATCCTGAAATATCCTCCAGTTCTCCAGGTTGCCATTTTTGGGTAAATACTTGGTATACTTCATCATCTTCGCCGTGAATAAGAAAGGAATATTGCATTTTGGAGATCACTGCGGGGTAATTGCGGGCAAAAACTTTTACTTCTTCGGCCGAATTGGTGACAAGGGTGGCGGGAATGCGTAAGCCCAAGCGATTGGCTACTTTGAGTTGGAGTTGTTTGTTGTCGGCTCGGCGAATATCAGCTACCGAGTCTAGCACAAATTTGCCAATTCCCCAGCTAGCCAAGGTCCCCTGAAAAGTGTTTTTAGACTCTTCTATGGCCGGAACTTTATATTCCTCGCCCATATCGTCTGGAATTTCTTGCCCGATGCGGATACGACGGTACCAAACTGCATCAAACTTGGCCAAGTCGTGGGTAACATCTTCGCTGATGATCTTTACTTGCTCGGTATTATTGATATAGTGACTGGCGAGCTGAATTTGGGTAGGATAATAGTTGGTATTGAAGCGATACACATTGGTACCTTTGCGTTGCAAGGCTTCTGTTACATGATCAATGCCTTGGTCGTCATTACTGTAAGTAACAATTAATACCTCCATAAAATGGGTGTGCTAAAAAAAATGATATATTTGTAGCCAATGTAAATAAAGAAAGGGACTATTTCTAGTCCCTTTCGGATGTTTGTAGCAAAATGCTATTTTATTTTCTTTTAACTACTTTTCTTTTTTCTAGTTGTTGTGCGAAAAAAGGCTTAGCATTTTTGTTGTTTTTTACTTCCTTACTGTTGAAGTTATTTGGACTATCAAAATCTACGATAATAGCTCCCATATTTTAAATGTTTAAATTTGTTTTAAATAATAGTTGTTGTTTTGTGAGTGCAAAGTAAGCTAGTATTATTAACACAAAAAAATGTTATCGCAAAAAAAACTTACAATAAGTGAAACCTTTTTCTTTATTTAACGTAACGCGATAAATCTAAGCTTGTTTTAAGCAAATATATTATGAGGTAGTTATAAAATATGAGGAAATAATTTGTGAGAAAGATCTTTTATTTTGTTTTTTTATAATTTTGACTTATAAAATTTTGTTTATTGTTAGTGAGTAAATCTAAGGATTACGACTTTTACAAGTGTGCTAAATGTCAAATTTAGACTAGTAAATTTTCAGTTAGTTGTCATTTTTTATGAAAATATTTCATGGAATTAGGTGGAACAGAGAAAAAAAAAAGTTGATTGTTATTTTTCTTGTATTCCTATCATTATTGACTTATGGGCAACAGATACCTAAAGAAGGTATTGTAATTGTCGGTAATGGCTCTACTGAAATGAAAAAATTAAATTCAAATTTATTAATATTTGAGAGTGATTCAGCAGATCTGTTATTTAGCCAAATATCTTCCTCTTTTTTCGCATCAAAATATAAACCTTTTAATACTTTCATAAAGAAACAACCTTCTCTAAAAAAAAAATCAACTTATTGGGCTAAAATAACATTCAAAAATCTTTCAAAAAGAAGTCATTGGATTTTGTATGTTGGTCAGGGAAGTCATATTGAGCTATTTTCTCCTGATAAGTTTGGTGCCTATCAAAAAAAAGTGAATGGGAGTTTTGTAAAGGGTTCAAAGCGTGATATTAAAAGTGCTGTAATTGGTAGTACATACAAATTTAACTTATTCTTATCTTCTGAGAGGGAAACGGTAGTATTTATTAAACTGAAGGGAAGCTTTTATTCACCAAGGTTTTCTTTAGAGTTAGTTGCCCCAAATGAGTTCTACGCTAAAAATTCTGAGCAAAAAATTGTTCAAAGTATTTTTCAGGGTGGGCTTTGGATTATAATTTTCTATAACCTTATTTTATTTATTTTAGTAAAAGATAGAACTTATCTTTTCTATGTTTTATATACTTTATCATACTCCATTTATTATATCATGTATTATGATATATACAATGAAATTCCTGAAGTCCAGATATTTGCATCCATAATTTCTAGCCAAGTAAGTATGTTGTTCTATTTCCAGTTTATGAGGTCTTTCGTAAACGCAAAACAGATCATAAGGAAGTGGGATAAGGTAATACGCTTTTGGGTGTTAGCTAAATCAACGATAGTATTTCTATTTATTTTGTATAAAATTATTGACTTTAATACCGAGCTCTTAGATTCATTTGTAGTGTTGAATTTTTACGTTGATGGGTCATTATTTTTGATAACAATTGTATTATTAGTGCTTTCAAAAGATACTCTTGCCCGATACGTAGTTATTGGATCATTTTTTTTAATGATAGGTTCTGTTTTAAGTACTATTAGTTTTTCAAAGATTTTAGAAGTAAATTTCAACGAAAACTACTTCTCTCAAGCAGGCATCTTCCTCGAACTCGTTTTATTCTCCGTAGGGCTTGGCTACCGCGAGCGAAAAAACGAACAAGAAAAACGCTTGGCCCAAGAAGAAAACGCCCGGATACTAAAAGAGCAAAATGTGACCCTAGAGCGTAAGGTAAAAGAGCGTACCCTCGAGATTACTGAGAAGAACGAAGAGCTCATGATGCAAAAAGAGGAAATCTTGACCCAACGAGATGCTTTGCAGGAAAGAGGGGAGGAGCTGCAATTTGCTTACAACCAGATTACTGACAGTGTGCGCTATGCACAAACCATTCAGACAGCCATTCTACCCTTTGAGAAAAAAATCAAACGAGTTTTTGACGATTATTTCATTATTTTCTACCCTAAAGATATTGTCTCAGGAGATTTTTATTGGTTCAACACGATTGAGGACAGTAGTAGTGTCAAAGCAGTTGTGTCGGCAATAGATTGTACGGGGCATGGGGTGCCAGGAGCATTCATGAGTATGATCGGCAATACATTATTGAATGAAACTATCAACGAAAAACGCATATTTGACCCCGCCGAAGTATTGACTCGCTTGCATCATAAAATCCGTCAGGATTTGCGCCAAGCTGAAACTAACAATAGCGACGGGATGGATATGGCATTGTGTGTAGTAGAACAAATGCCTGATCAACAATATAAACTCACATTTTCGGGAGCTAAGCGACCCCTCTATTATATCCACGAGGGAGAACTCGAACAATTGAAGGCAGATCGTTTTTCTATTGGGGGAGAGGTATATGAGGACGAAAGAGAGCGGGTATTTACTAACAAAGAAATCATGCTGGACAAAGGAGATATGTTCTACCTTTTGACTGATGGTTTTGGCGATACTCCAGGGATGGACCGAAAGCGGTTTGGTTCTCGTAACATCAAAAAAATGATTACGGATGCCAAGGATTTATCTATGCCTGCCCAAAAGGAGGCATTCGAAGCCGCCCTTGCCAACCATATGGGTGACCAGGAAGCCCGGGATGATGTAACTTTTTTGGGCTTTAAACTTTAAGAATCATTATGAAAGTAGTGTGCATATCAGATACCCACGGCAAGCACCGAGATGTAAAAGTGCCTGAAGGCGATTTGCTAATTCATGCCGGAGATATTAGTCGTAGAGGTTATCCCAAGGAAATTCGCAAATTCAACGATTGGCTAGGCACCCTACCACACCCCCATAAGATAATGATTGCTGGCAACCACGATTTTTTATTTGAGAATGAGCCTGAGCAAGCCGAAGCCCTGATTACCAACGCAACTTATTTAAACGATAGTGGGGTTACAATTGAGGGGATTCGTATCTGGGGTTCTCCTATTTCTCCTGAGTTCCACGATTGGGCTTTCAATCGTAAAAGAGGAGAAGAAATTCGGAAACACTGGGAAATGATTCCTGCTAATACTGATATTTTGATTACCCATGGCCCGCCTAAAGGTATTTTGGATCGCACTTTTTTAGGCATGCGCGTGGGATGCGATGATCTGGCCGATATTGTGGCTAAGATCAATCCTCCATATCATATATTTGGTCACATTCATGAAGCATATGGGATAAAAGAGTTGGCAGGAACAACCTACATCAATGCCAGTGTACTCAACTTGCTTTATCGTTCTGCTCATAAGGCCATTACCTTCGAGATTAATACCCTCGAATAAAGACTTCTATTCGCTGTCTTTGGTAGAAATCAAAAAAGCATCTTTAAACCCTAAATCTTGCACCTGAGTCAATAGTTGACGGGCTTCTTTCAGGGTATACTCCCATCCGGTTACATAACGGTACTTGTACTTTTTTGAACTTTTGTTGGGCAAGCGTTTTACCTCTTTAGGAAGTTTATCAAAACGTTTAGATTGAGGTGAGATAGGTTTTTGAGTAGCCATCAATTGTACTCTATATACCCTATCACGATTTTCTTTGGGTGGGTTAGAGTTTTTATAAGTACGTAATGCTCTAAAAATAGCTGAAGCAATGATGCTTTGCCCGTAATCAGAATTCAAATATTCTTCTTCTTTGGGATTGGTCATGTAGCCACACTCTACCAATACACTGGGCACTTTGGCATGTTGTAATACAAACAGGTTTCTTTGACGTTTTACAGCATCAAAAATACCTCGGGACTTCCGCCCTGCCCGGGTACGAAATTCTTTGGAAATTAGCTTGGCCAAAAGTCTGCTGGCAGGTAAGTCAAAACTATGGATGTGGAGTTCTGTACCTCTTACCTTGGTGTTTTCGACCGAGTTACAATGGATGCTTAAAAACACATCCGCATTTGTTTCGGCAGCGAGAGCTACTCGTTCCTCATAAGTAGGGTAGGTATCTTTGGTACGGGTATAATATACCTTGGTATTAGGAAGGTGTTTTTTTAAGTATGCGCCTAGTTTTTTGGAAACAGCTAAATTCAAATGTTTTTCATGTTTCATCTTTTTAGAACCACGCTCACGCCCTGGGTCTTTGCCACCATGGCCTGGGTCAATCACTACAATAAAAGGCTTAGTGGATTGAGTCTTTTTTCCTTGGTTTTTTTGGCCAACAGTGGGATAGTATAAGGCCAGCGACCAAAAAATCAATAAAAACCTATAAACAAATGTAGAAGAGGCACGCATGAATCTAAGCTTAGTAAACTTACCAATCTGTACAAGAAACTAACATCTTACAATCTCCTAAAGTACAGCTAAAATTTTACTAAATCAACTTATGTTTTAAGGACTTATTGCCTTTAGCCCAAATAAAATATGGTGTAATTGCATTAAAAAAGACCTGCCTTATTAGTTTAAGACAAGCCTTTGAAAAGAAAAAGAAAGATAGATGGAAGTTTTTTAGTCTACAATTACCAATCTTTTAGACGCTTGAACTATTCCGGTATTGAGTTGCACCAAATAGATTCCAGCTTTTAAACCTTGGGTCGCTAAGTCTACCACATTGTACCCTTTATGGGTAGTAATGCTTTGGGTTTTTATTACTACGCCCATTAAATTGATCAGGCTAATGGTCGCTGAACCAGCTTTTGGTGTATCAAAGGTAAGCTTCGAAGTTTGCCCGGTTTTGATTGGGTTTGGAGATAATTTAGCATTGAGTTGATTAATGGTTTCTATCTTGATATCTACAATAGGACTAAAGCCGTGCGTACCATCATAATTTACCACATTGAGACGGTAGTAGACGAATTGTTGCCCAAGTGGTAAATCCTTATCTATAAAGTCGTATACTGTAGGCTGGCCATTTCCTCCTCGTGCCGCTATTTTTCCTATAGTATGAAATTTTCCACCAGAAAGTGCCCGCTGAACTTCGTAAACCCTTACATTGGTTTCGGTACTTACGATCCAGTTTAAGAATACATCGTTTTCTTTCAACTTCCCATCAAAATGAACCATTTGAGCGTTCAGAGGAATACCCAAAACAGTAGGGTCAGTTCCTAGTTCACAACTCACCCGCTCCAGATCGGCTCCAATGGCGGCCCCATTCAAACATTGACGAAAAGATAGCACATCAATCCCAAAGTCATTCCCCATGTGGGTAGCCGAAATATTTTCCAGACAAACATTTACATGCGTTACATCATCTGGTACCTTATAGATACATTGCATGGCTTGCCAGTTATCAGGGGCTTCGGGTAAAAACACATCGGAGTTGATCACTTTTAATTTGGTAGGATCGCAGGCCATGGCAGCCCCATAAGCCGTACTGGGACGCCCACGAGTTCCTCCGCTAATTCCAGGATGAATAGGACGGTGTACTACATCTGCGGTTTGTTCTTCAGTGTTGATGGCATAAAGCCCTGTACCATTGGCCTGAGAATAGGTAAGGGTAACTCCTGGTAAGTTATCGGTATTGGTAGGGTCACCAGGGTCATACAAGCCTCTGCCTTCGCATACTGTGATACGCAGTTGCGGATCATCCAAATCGCTTCGGTCACTGGGAATTAAGCTGTTAAACCAGCCCGAAAATACAAAATAACGATTGGTCCCTACTGGCATCGGGACTGTTTGACACCAAATTTTAGAGCGGGTACGTAAGCCATCTACGATTAAATGGTTTGCATCATTGTTGGTTTCGGGAGGTGCCGCCACAAAAGCACAGGCTTCAGTGCCTAACCCTAAACCACCTGCACTACAATAAGCCGTATTTCTACCACCCCAACCAGTGTAACCATATCCGTAAGAATAAAAAGCACCAAATAATTTTTGAGCACTGGTAGCTACGCCATAGTGAGCTGGGCCACCCATTTCCCATCGGGCACCTGTATGTTGGCGATAACCATATTCAGTTGCAAACACGTGTTTGCGTTGAGCAGCCTCGAGGTTGGCTTCTGAGTGAGTAAAGACATTACCCAGCTCAATGGAATTTTTGGGAAAGTTGGTAAATTCACCATCTCTTACTTCTTCATTCCCTAAATTACATTTTACAAAAGCAAAAATACTCAGCTTGCCTTGCATAGTACTGCTAAAACGGGTACTCATCACCCTTACATAATAAGTGGTAGAGGCCTTGGCGGCAAAGGTCAGTGATTCGCTCCCTTCACCAACTACATTGGCACAACCTACTATATTAGGCGAGGCACTACCACAAGGATTGCCTTCATATACTACTACTGCTGCATTGTTTACATCAGGATCAAGCTCAATCACCGAATCGCCATCATCATTGTTGTATACAACACTAATGGTGTCAGCCGTAGCCCCAGTGGTAAATTGTGCCCATCCATCTTTTCGAGCAGCATTACTTCCAGTGGCAAATACACAATTGGTAATGCCCGCTGCGGGTGGAGTATCCAAAGTAAAACTCGTTTGAATATTGAATTGTTGATCTACATCTCCTAAATTAAATACAGTGGCATTAGTACATAAATCGGCCGCTTTACTATCTCCACTATACAGGCACAACTTACCATAAGTAGAGGTACTATTACCAGAAATATTCATAATGCGGATATATACTGTGCCACTATTGGGTGCGATAAAGGTGAGTTTTTCTATCCCTTTGTTATCATTTCCTGCAAGATCGTTTACACAGGCAATCATTTCGGTGGCGGAAATACTGGTACACAGCACACTGCTTCCATCATATACGGCCAAGGCTACATCATTAGAAGAAGCCGCTAACTGGTTGTTATTATCATATTCTATCGTGTATTGCTCTCCAGCTACGGCAGTAAAACGCATCCAACCATCAGCGTCAGGTGTGAGTGCTGCACAACTTCCACCAAGAGTGACTGCAGAATTGGTAAAGTGAGAAGGTGAGGATACGCAACTAGCACTTACAGGAAGATTGACTCTTAAGCCACAATCCCCCACATTAATACTGGTAGCTGCAGCACAAGTGTTGCCCGGTAGGCGATTAGTTACCGTGAGTGGAGGAATCGCACTGCTATTATACACGCACATGTAACCCGTCATTTGGGTTTCGGCAAGGTTGGCAAGCCTTACAAAATATGTACGTCCATTGATACTACTGTTGATCGTAACTGTTTCAGTTTGGACCGAAGAGGAATTACAGTCATTGACACAAGCCACGGCTGGAGTAGTATTGGTAGGACAAGTAGAAGAGTTTTGGGTATATACCTCAATCAAAGGATTGCTGGTGGCTTCCAGGTTTTCGTATTGCAAAGTAATATTACCACCATTTCCAGTAAATTTAAACCAAACATCCTTGGCAATGGTGGGGCCGCCACTACAAGTAGTACCAAAGCCAGAAGCATCGCCTGCACCTGTATCATAAGTAGCCAAAATATCTACTCTTTGGTTACAAGTACCCACCAGTATTTCTTGAGTAGCTACAGTACTACAGGCATCGTCTACTACCACATTATTTATACAAACTTCCCCAGTCATATCACCACTGTTGGTAATATTCAAGACCCTTATAAAATAGACACCATCTGGTACAGTATTAATTTCTACTACTTCAGAGCCACTACCCACTACATTGTTGACACAAGCTACCAGACTCAGCGCATTACAATCACCAGTGTAAATTTCTAAAACAGCATCTTGGGCATTGGTCGATTTGTATTCGATTCGGGTACGATCTTGCAAGGCTACAAAGTTTTTCCAGCCATCACTATAATTGGTAGTGGTAGTAGTTACGGTAGTTCCACTACAGGCCGTAGGGGCAGTTCTTCCTTCATTGTTAATAAATCCACTAGTGATGTTAAAATCCAAACCACAAGTACCTACCCCAATGGTAGAAGAAGTATTACAAAGATCATCAGCTATTTCTGGTCCTTGATAAAAACACAGGGTACCAAATATACCTCCCAAATTAAGGGCTGCATTGATACTTACCACCCTTATAAAATAGGTATCGGTAGTAGTAGGAGTGAAGGTGATTTTTTCAATACCTTCCCCTTGAGCATTTTGGCAGGAAACCTCGGT
This sequence comes from Microscillaceae bacterium, assembly GCA_003483885.1. Lineage (GTDB taxonomy): Bacteria > Bacteroidota > Bacteroidia > Cytophagales > Microscillaceae > Microscilla. The sequence continues at coordinate 4,880 of DMXI01000077.1, read as the reverse complement.
AAATCCAGCTGGAGAAGCACAAGTTCCAGTGTTTTTTTGGTAAATCGCTACTGCTACATCGAGGGCTTCGGTAGAATTATTATTGTCATTATTATATAAAATAGTATAAGTAGTGCCATTTACTCCATCAAAGGAAGCCCAAGCTTCGGATAGAATCGCATCCGAAGTACAGCCAACCGCGGTTAAACTAGCATTGATCGTAGGCCTGAAGTTTCCCCCTGGCACATTCATTTGCAAGTTACAATCTCCACTCACTAGTTTGTTTGCCTCTGCATTGTTGCAATCTCCCGTTACCTTCACTGATTTTTCATACAAACAAAGAGAACCAGTCATTGTAGCTGAACCATTCATATTCAATATTCGCAAGTAATAAGTACCAGTTGTTGTAACATTATAATCAAGTTTACCATACGAGTGACCACTACCATCATAACAAGCTACCCGGTCGGCATCGGTAATGCTGCCATCGTCAAGGTATAATATCATACCTGGCGAGTTGGCTGCATTATCGCTTTGGTATTCTATATTGATGTTTTGTCCAGAAGTAGCATCAAATCTTACCCAACTATCTAAGTGCCCATTGAGAGAAGGGGTAATATTACAACCAATACCAGCATCCAAAGCGGTACTGGTTCCATCGGTATCAAAGGGAACATTACAAGATCCTAAGGTAATCGCTGCAGCAGTTGATGCTGCTGCTTGTGTATCACTGGCATATTTTCGGAACAGACATAAAATCCCATCCATTCCTTCGGTGCCGCCTATGTTTACAATTCTAATCCAATAATTGGTATTAGCAGTAAGGGTAAGTGTCAACGATTCGATGCCTATAGCCGAACCTCCTGTAAGGTTGTTTACGCAACCTACTAAGTTGTTTGGACTACCCACGTTATCATCATATACCAATATGGCTGCGTCATTGTCAGTATTGGTATAGCGGATCACAAAATCTCCTGCGGTAGCTGGGGTGGTAAACTTAGCCCAGGCATCTTCCTGAATGGTTCCTACTGCAGTTCCAGTACAGGGGGTAGTGCTACCAGTGGCAGAATTGTTAAAGTCTGAGTTTAAAGGAAAGTTGATATCACAAGAACCAATGGAAACACTTTGGGCTTCGGCTGGGGTATCTTTGGATATTTGAGGAGGAGGAAGTATTTGGGCGGTGACTTTAGTACACCAAAATATTCCTAGCACAGTTACGAGTAATTTGAATCGGTACATTTTAATAAGTAAATGGTTGCCTATTGAACAATGTGTAAAAATTTATTAGGTAAAAGTACTATTAATGTAGGGGTTTACACCTATTGATGTAAATGAAATACTTGCAGGTGTAAGAAATATTTTCGTGTTAAAACTTTACAAGGCTTCTTTTGAATAAATAAGTTAATATTTGTACACTTTGTGATATTTAAGTACTTGATTTATAACTAATTTTACCAGTTGTCTAAAGCAAAAGACATAAGAGAGAAGGGGGCGATTCCTGAGATATGACAAGTAATTTTTTTGTAATAATTTGTCATAAAGCTGTCTTTTTAATTCATTTTGTTTAAAAACTCTAAATATGTATTCAAGTTGCACAAGGGGTGAGTTAAAACAAGGAGAACTAACACATTACTAACCATCGCCATTTAGAAGGTAAGCACAAAGTCATTTCTTATAAAAATTATTAGCGATATACTCCCTCAAGGCTATTTTATATGTCTTATTAAAAAAATGTTATCAAAGGTGAAGATAAGCCCTTAAACAATATCGATATGAATAAAGCTCTGGTAGGTATTCTTTTATTATTTGGCTTTAGTGTTTTGCAAATACAAGCTCAGTGTCCTGAAGGCATGGTAGAGTCACATAATCTAGTCGTAAATGGAGATTTTTCGGAGGGCAATCGCTATTTTTCTTCGGGATATCGTGTAACCCGAAACCTGGGACCAGAGGGTACTTTTCAAGTAGGAGCTTACCCTACTCGCTATCATCACGACTTTAGAGGAAGGGGAAGAGCAGGGCGTAATGACCAATTTATGATTGTAAATGGTAGCCCAAAGCCTAATACCTCGGTATGGTGTCAGCAAGTGAAAGTGAAACCCAAAACGCATTATAATTTTTCAGCCTGGATTGCTACTTTGGTAATTCACAATCCTGCAAAATTGCATTTTAGCATCAATGGACAAGTATTGGGTGCCAACATCAATGCGCCTTACAGCTTATACCAATGGAAGAAATTTGACGCAGTGTGGTACTCAGGAGAGCAAACCAGTGCGACAATTTGCATTGTGAATTTATCTACCATTAGAGGGGGAAATGATTTTGGATTAGATGATATTCGTTTTACGAGTTGCATTCGCCCCAGAGCATCTATTCCAAAAAAGCGTATAATTGAGGAAGCTGCGGCTGAAGCCCGACATTAAACGATTTTTATGTTCCAGAGAAATAATTGGCATATTAATGCAGTGTAGTGATAGATGCTCGTCTATCGGTTTTTTTGCCTGTAAGGTATCGAATCAAACAAGGAAAATTTTTGAAAGAACACGATTTTTGCTATCAAGAAACCTTCCTACCCTTATCATCTAACCGGAGACATGGATAAAGTGCTCATTTGGGCCAGGCAACAACTAGAAAAAACAGAAGAAATCAAAAAAGCCTTTTAATGTGGAAGACTTAGTGAGCTGGAATATTGAAACCGTTTACCGCAGAATAAAAAAGCCAAAAAGCAAAACAAATGAGGGCTGCACCAGCAATTTTATTGACTTTATCCAGAATTTTTTCGGTAAGATAGCCTCGAATATAATTTGCCAGATAGGCTTTGAGCAAGTCGGTGACAAACACAGTAGTAATTGCGCCTCCAAAAAAACTCACCATTTCGTTGTCTTTTAGATGGCTATTGAAGGCCACTGCTCCAATCCAAAACAAATAAACAGAAGGATTCAATACATTGAGTAGAAAACCTTCTATAGCAAGCTTGTATCCCTGGGCTTTTTTGTTGATTTTGGATTCGGTTCTTTTCTTTACTTTTTTAAAAAATGGGAACAATCCAAATACCAGCATCATAGATCCCCCCACAATACCCAAATAAAACTGAAATTCTTTAGTTTCGGCCAATTGAGCTACGCCAATGGCCACCAAAGCAATGACAAAAGATTCACTGACTGCGATACCCAATGCCATCCAGGCACCCGATGAAAAACCACGCTCGATACTTACTCTTAGGAGGGCAAAAAAAACAGGCCCTATCAATAAGGCCAGTGTCATTCCATACAATACCCCTTGCAAATAAATCATACAACAAAGTTAATGGTTCGTAGCCTAAATATACAGTTTGTACAGTAAATGCTAAATATTATTCCGCATACTTTTCATAGGCGGTCAATGAGTATTTTATCTACAAAAGGCATCCGGTGATGATGAAAATACTTTTTAGCAGGCTTATATAAATATAAAAATCCCCCCGCAGAGCAGCAGGGGGAGATGCTTTACATCAAGTAAAAATGATTGTTATACCGTGGTTTCCCGGTAATGTTGGTTCAGGTACTGTTCCCATTCCTGGTATTGATTACTTCTCAATACTCGTGGAAACTTGTTTTGTCCTCCCTCTTTGCCTTTCATTTTCATCCAGTTCAAAAACACATCAGTAGGGAGTGTTTCAACATAGATTTCTTTCAAAGCTGCGGAACGCTCTACTGCATAATCATCGTTGAGTTCTTTGAGGCAATTATCCAGTTTGGTTTTCAATTCGCCCAGATTTACCTGGTCATTGGTGCCAATGTACCACTTGTGGGCAAACAGATTTTCGTAAGGGATTCCGGCAACCGTAAATTCTTTTACATCAATATTGCATTCGTGGGCCACCAACTCAATAGCTTTGTTCATATTATCTACCGACAAGTGCTCTCCACACAAACTCAAGAAATGTTTGGTGCGTCCAGTGATAATCATTTCACTTTTGGCACGATCGGTAAGTCTTACCGTATCGCCAATGAGATAACGCCAGGCTCCAGCACAAGTAGAAAGCAAGATTGCATAATCCTTGTTTTCCTCAATTTCATGAATCATGTACGTCTTCGGGTTGCTAATAAGCTCTCCGTTTTCATTGAAGTTTTCTTCGTTGAAAGGTACAAATTCATAAAATAAGCCATTGTTTAACACAAAGCGCATGTTACTGTTAGGGTGAGTCTGAAAAGCCACAAAACCCTCCGAAGCCAAATAAGTCTCAATGTAAGTGATAGGCCTACCTAAAAGTTTCTCAAAACCTTTTTTGTAAGGTTCAAATGAGACTCCTCCATGAGTATACACCATCAGATTGGGCCATACTTCGTGTATATTGTTTAAATTATGACGTTCAATGATTTTCTCCATCATAATCTGAATCCAGGCTGGCACACCTACTACAAAGCCTACATCCCACTTAGGGGCTTTTTCGGCAATGTCGTCCAGTTTGTTGTTCCAATCAGTATTCTTGGCAATTTTTCTCCCTGGTTTATAAAAGTGCTGAAACCAAAACGGGATTTGACTAGCCGTAATTCCACTTAAATCACCTTCAAAAAACTCCCCAATACGGTTGAGGTGAGTACTGCCGCCAAGCATTACCATACCTTTTCCATATACCTTGCTTGGAATGTCCTTAAAGTTTGAAAGTGAAAGGATTTGTCGAATACTGGTACGGTGAATGGCCTTTACCATTGCTTTGGTAATAGGGATGTGTTTAGATGGTGAACCTGATGTACCAGAACTGAGCGCAAAATATTTGACTGGACCTTTCCAGCAAACATCTTTCTCTCCTTTTCGAGAACGGTGCCACCACTCATTGTAGATTTTGTCATAATCAAAAGTGGGTACATTTTCTCGGTAAACGTCGTAAAAACTTGTGTCTTCGCCTTTGGAATTATGAATTG
>DMXI01000069.1 GCA_003483885.1 Microscillaceae bacterium | reverse complement strand
AATAAATTATGTTAACTACATAATAATCCAAAACCCTCAAAGGTAAAGACCTGCAAGACCGCTACCAGAAAAAGTGATGCCTGGTAGCTTGATCCATAACTCTTTTTCTGGTAGCGGTCTTGCAGGTCTTTACCTTTGAGGGTTTTGGATTATTATGTAGTTAACATAATTTATTATTATTAATTCTAGTTTGTGGCTTATTACACTTTCAAGTTCGCTATTCCAAATTTGAGAATCTTAGGCTATTTCTTTTAATCACTCTGCAGGTTTGCAAACTTACCCACCAAAATACCCACTAGAAATACGGTATAAAACTGCCCAATCCACCCCATGAGCACCACGAACAGTTTGCTATGGTGAGTAAGGGGCAATATGTCGCCAAAACCTATGGTGGTGAGTACTACTGAACAATAATAGACAAGGTCTATAAAGATCGACGCAGGCGAGCTGGCGTCAATTTTTGAGATACTTTCAGGGTTAAGATGAAACAGGAACTGCATCCCAAAAACGAAAATTTCCAGGAGTAGTAAAAAACCACAAGCAGACGCAGAAATGATGTCAATGGTGATTTTACCGGGTTTGATAAGGTAGGTAATAACCTCATAGAATAAAAAACCAAATAGAATCACATAAACGACGCTCAAAATTTCCATAAAAAAAGGAATGTGGCCAAAAAATGGTAAAATCAAGGGCAAAGCAATCGCTAATGAGAAAAGTAAAATTTGTATACGATTTTCCCATTTACTTTTTTGGATAAATAAGCTGGTGCTGCCAATGGCCAATAAGAACATATTGATAGGCCAAATCACCTTGGCATAAAAGTGAAGATCGGTGAGCACTATACCAATAAATAAGTGTATAAACAGGGTTGAAAGCAGTATTTCATACTTTCTGCTTAGGAGTAGTTGTTTCAAGGTTTTTAAGTTTAATTTGACCCATATCCAACTGATTCATCTTACTTTCTGTTTTTAAATGAAACCTAAAATAACGATATAGTTACCTTCATTTTTGTGTTGATTATTTTTGTCCTATTGAAGCAAGATTAAAAGCTTTTTCAAACGCTTCAATCACCATTTTCTTCATAGGCATCATTACCTCCATCACTTTTTGGGTTTGTGCAGGAGTTCCGGTTTCCATCATTTCCATAAAGCGTTGAGGAACGATTTGCCAGGAAAGCCCAAATTTATCTTTGCACCAACCACATTGACCTTCTTCTCCACCATTGCTGGTAAAGGCTTGCCATAAGTGATCTACCTCTGCCTGATCTTGGCATAACACCATAAAAGACACCGCCTCGGTAAAGCTAAACTGAGGCCCTCCGTTGAGGCCCACAAAGGAGATTCCATCCAGGGTAAACTCTACCAGCAGGTCTGATTCCTTCGTGATTTGAGCATCTTGAAAAAGCGTACAATAAAACGTAGCGGCTTCTTTTGCATGGTTGTTAAACCATAAATAGGGCTTGATTTTTTGCGTGTTTAGAGAAATCATATCTTGTTTGTTTTTTTTTACAAAATTGAGCAAAAACAAGCGCCTTTACGAAGTGTATTTGCGACTATTTGATGGGTTGATTGCGACAGTGATTATGGGTATATTTGAGTAAAACCGTCGATCTACTTCAATGAAACACATTTCTATATTGATTCCTCGTGGCCAATACAGCATTGTAAACATTGCGGGCACTTTTCAGATTTTGAATTGGGCCAACGCCACCTACTTACAGCAAGCTCGGAAACAGTTATTTGAGATAGAGTTTGTGGGGGTACAGAGTCCTTCTAATGACAGCAATGGGTTGTATTCAGTGATGCCTATGAAAACCATAACGCAAATAGAGAAAACCGATTTGATCATTGTACCTGCGGTGCATGAAGAACACACCAAGGCTTTAGAAATGAATCGTGAAGCCATCGAGTGGCTCAAAGTACAGCACCAACTCGGGGTAGAGATTGCTGCTTATTGTATTGGCGTGTTTTTGTTGGCACAAACGGGCTTGCTCAATGGTAAAACCTGCTCGACGCATTGGGGGCAAGCCCAGGAATTGCAAACCATGTTTCCAGAAGTGTTGGTGCAATCCGAAAAAATTATCACTGCTTGTGACGGTTTATATACCAGTGGAGGAGCTTATGCTTTTACCAATTTGGCGATTTATCTTATCGAGAAATACGGTGGGCGAGAGTTGGCCATTATGACCGCCAAAGCTTTTATGGTAGATGTAGACAAAAACGACCAATCTCTTTTTATGATGTTTACTGGCCAAAAGCATCACAAGGATACGCTGGTGTTGGAAATACAAAACCTGATTGAGCAATCGTATGCCAGCAATCTGAGCATAGACCAACTGGCCACCGAAAAAGCAACCAATCGTCGTACTTTGGAAAGAAGATTTCGGGCCGCCACGGGCAATTCGGTGATTCAATATTTACAAAGGGTGCGGGTAGAATCGGCCAAAAAGATACTGGAAAAAGAAAACAGCAACGTTACCGATGCTATGTATGCGGTAGGTTACAGCGATGCCAAAGCCTTTAGAACCGTATTTAAAAAGTATGTAGGGGTGAGCCCAATGGCATACAAAAAGAAATTTAGCAATGCGATTTCTCTGAGTTAATCTTTTTTCTTTAAAACTTCGGTAGTCATCCAGCCAATGCGTTGTTGCCCATCTTTATTATACAAGTGTTTGATGTCTAAGGTAAGAAAGCCTTCCTCTACCAAAAAGCTAAACAAGGCACCATTCGCAGTTCGAATGGCAGGCATCATAACTCCGTTGTTGAATCGTACAAATACATAACGAGCCGTTTTCAAGGCATACTTCACAGGCCAGTCATCCGCCTGAACGGCCTTCTGGAGGGGGTAGAGTTGGGCCAGTTGTTGCAAAGTTTTGGCCTGAGGTTCAGCAATGTACGTAGACCCAAAGGCCGGTCCTAGGTGGGTGGGTTTTGTTTGAGTAGAAGCGTCAAAATTTGGATTAGGATAATCTTTGTTCTGAACAATGGCTTGCTTAAGGTTATAATCCAGGCGATACCCTACCTGCGCCCAAATAGGGGAGAAGGTGCCAAGGCAGATCATCAGGCAACAGAATCGTGATAAGTTTCTCATTGTAGGCCAAGAAAAGTAATAAGACGCTACAAAGGTAAAAAAGTTTGATACCAAAACTACCCAAGTATTCTTTAAACTCATAATGCTGGTAGCTTTGGTATGAATGTTTGTCTATGACATGTACTTATCAAAAAACGCAATCATTTTTTCGGAATGTACCCCAAAATAGTTGTAGCCATCAAATCGGCGGTTGGTACCTTCAATCCAGAATAGTTCTTTATCGGTGGAGCCAATATTGTCAAAAATTTCTTGAGCATCCTTTGGGTTATCTGTCCAGGCATCGTCGCGTACTTCGGCCATAAAATAAGGCACTTTCACGGCTTGGGCGTAGTTTTGTGGGTGCATTTCGCCATTCGTAAAACCTCCTAGTTTTAATTGCTCAAAGTCCATCAACTCCATATACTTGTCTACACCCATGAGTTGGGCAAAAGTAGTCATCAAGGCGGTCATAGATACCGTCATTGGCCCAAAAAAGCACAAAATGTTTTCAAATAAGGCTGGATGTCTATACATCGCTTCATAGGCTGCATTTCCACCCGTACAACGATTGTATAAGCCCTGCTTCATTTTGCTCAATTTAGGATGGTTTTGCACGTATTTTTGGGCACCCACTACGTCTCGCCATTCGTAACGCCCAATGCCACAAATACCACCGTTGGCGGCCCCACTGTTGCCGTGGTTTCGTAAATCATACGCCAAAATGTTATAACCCGCCTTAGAAAGATGAGCCATATGGGCTACAAAATCGATTTCAAGGGTATCTACATTAGAGAAAGGTTCGCCCAAATGACCTGTAAAACCAGAACGACTCATGGGCATAGGGTGATTGATAATGATGAGTTTATCCGATTCTCCCTGTACCGAAGGAATGTACCAACCCTCAAGTGGGGTACCATCGCTGGAAGGAAAATAGACATCTTCCCAATGGGTAATGCCGTGATCGGCGGGTGTTTTGTGTACTGGAGTTCTAAACATGGGCCTTACCGCAAACTCTGCCAGGTATTTGATCGTGGCGTATTCCTGCTCCGAAATCGTGCTTTGTTGTTCAAGTGCTTTTTGATAGTCAGCTTCCCCCATTCGACCTTTGAGAGCGCTGTCAATTTGATATTCTAGAGTTTGTTCAAAAATCATGATGATAACTTTTAATGAAATATTGCAGGACAAATTTCAACCAAAAGCCATGTTTTTTATGAAAACGATTTAAGGGAAAAAGGATACTATTTACTGATTGCGAAACTTCGAAGGCGATAGGCCCACATTTTTTCTGAAAAGACGAGCAAAATAATTGGGGTACTCAAAACCCAACTGATAAGCAATCTCCGAAACAGAAGCTTTCTTTTGAGATAATAGCAAGGCCTTGGCGGTGCCAATGATGTGTTGATGAATGTGCTCCGAGGCGGGTTTCCCGGTATAAAACTTAATGATGTCGCCCAGGTAATTAGGGGTAATGTTGAGCTCATTGGCAAAGTGATTAACGGTAGGTTGGGTAATCATTTTGCCAGATTTTTGGATATAATAATTCTTGAGTAACCTAAAAAAATCATCGGTCAGTTGACTATTCTGTTCTTTGCTTTCGCCAAACTGCCTTTTGTAAAACTGAGCCACATGCGCAAACAAAAGATTACAATAGGCAATGAGCACCTCTACTGCAAAATTTTCCTTGTTATGCTCAGTGAGTGCGGCCTGAAACAGCTGTGTCATAATCAGCGCTTCCTCTTCCTTCAAAGACAATGCTTCGTGTAACCCATAATTTAAAAAAGAATAGTCCAGGTGTTGATTGTTGGAAATCAACGCTTCGGTAATATTGATAAAATAGCCACTCCAGGGAACAGGGGTATCCCACTCAATGGGATGGTCAGGGCTTGAAAAATACATATAGCCTTTGGTCTTGTCGTTCTCAAGCCCATATTTGATGGACACTCGATAAAATTGTGGATATACTGGGGGCGAAGACAGTAAAAAGTCCTGAGAATAAGCACCAATATCGATCATTTCGTGCCTGGGCGGCCTCATATTGGTGTATTCATTAAAAGATTTGATATCCTCGAACTTCATATTTTCAACTTTCTTCTATAGTGTACTGACTTTATTCATCCAATAGTTCAATTACCTTATCAATTGGCCGACCCACTACCGCTTTGTCGCCTTTGACTACAATGGGGCGCTCCATCAGTTTGGGGTATTGTACCATTGCATCTATCCATTCTTCTTCGGTGAGTTCTTTGCCTTTAAAGTTATTTTTGTAGTCAGCTTCTCCCTTTCTGATCAAATCCTTGGCGGGCATATTGAGCTTTTTCAACAAATTAGTCAATTCCTCTTTGCTCAATGGAGTTTTTAGATATTCTATAGTTTCAAACTCCAACCCTCTCTCTTTCAATAAATTGTAGCTATCACGGCTCTTTCCACATCGGGTGTTATGGTATATTTTCATTTATTTTATTTTTAAACAGTCTAACATTTGAGAAAATGAAGGTAGAAAAATATGCGTGATTATACACAAAAAAGCTACCCCTAACTCTAGGGATAGCCTTGGAAAACAATAGTGCATAGTCGGTTTTTGGATTGAATCAATCTAAACTTAATCTCTTGGTGTTTACAAAAAACGTTAGAAAGCAGGAAGCCATTTTTTCCTCCTTGCAATAAGCCTAAAGTTTGGGCTAAGTATGCTTTATAATACTTTTAACCGTTACCAGAAGTCACATCACTTATTGATTTGTATTTTACCCCCGAAAACAAATGAATCATTAATATGCGCGAGTAGCGATAAGATATAGGAAAAGTTAAAAAAACAGCTACTAAAACGACTACTACATACACCCAAGCTTCAGGGTTATTGCCTATTACATAAGTAGCTAGCCCACAAGCAATAAACAGCGCTACCGAAAAAGCATAACTGATGTACATGGCTCCAAAAAAGAATCCAGGCTCACGCTCATAGCGTAACCCACAGCTTGGGCAATGTTTATGCATTACATTAAACTTGTTTACTTTGAGCAATGAGTGTTCGAACACATCACCTTCACGGCATCTTGGGCATTTACCTTGGATCATTGCTTGAGATTTTGACACGTTTTGCATAATGTTTTTTTATAAAATCCTATTGGTTGCGGTAAGTGTTTTAAAAATGGTGAAAAACCTTTGGTCTCCTTTTGGTAAGACCAAAGGTTGGGAAGCAAAAATGCCTTTTAAACCTAGGCTTTAAGCCGATGCTAGATCAAACCTATCCGCGTTCATAACCTTAGTCCAGGCTTTGATAAAGTCACGCACAAACTTTTCTTTGTTGTCATCTTGCGCGTATACCTCTACATAAGAACGAAGCACTGAGTTAGACCCAAATACCAAATCAGTTCTGGTAGCGGTCCATATCACGGCCCCAGTCTTACGGTCGCGAATTTCATAGGTATCCTGAGCCGTTGGGTTCCAGGTGTAGGCCATATCGGTAAGGTTTACAAAGAAATCGGTAGTCAAAGCACCTTCCTGGTCAGTAAACACCCCGTGCTTGGTACCATTATGATTCGTACCCATTACCCGCATACCACCGATCAGTACCGTCATTTCGGGCGCAGTAAGACCCAACAATTGTGCTTGGTCTAGCATCATCTCTTCTGGGCTTACAATGTATTGTTCTTTCAGCCAGTTTCTAAACCCATCCGCCAGTGGTTCAAGCGGAGCAAATGACTCAGCATCCGTCATTTCGTCGGTAGCATCGCCCCGGCCAGGAGAAAATGGCACCGAAACATCAAAACCAGCGGCTTTGGCTGCTTGTTCTACTCCTACATTACCGGCCAACACAATCACATCAGCGATACTGATTCCAAATTCTGTGGCAATAGGCGTTAATATTCCCAATACCTTTTGCAACCTCTCAGGTTCATTACCAGCCCAGTCTTTTTGGGGAGCCAGACGAATACGGGCCCCATTGGCACCTCCACGCATATCCGATCCCCTAAAAGTACGAGCACTATCCCAGGCAGTAGACACCATTTCGGCAATAGAAAGACCAGTAGCCGCTATTTTTGCTTTTACCGCGTCTACGTCATAATCGGTTGCTCCTTGAGGAATCACATCTTGCCAAATCAAGTCTTCCTGAGGAATATCAGGGCCAAAATACCTGGCCTTGGGTCCCATGTCACGGTGCGTAAGCTTAAACCAAGCGCGGGCAAACGTCTCTGAGAAATACGCAGGGTCATTCATAAATTTGAGCGAGATTTCTCTATAAATAGGATCCATTTTCATCGCCATATCCGCGTCAGTCATCATGGGGTTATGCCGGATAGATGGATCTTCTACATCTACTGGTTTGTCTTCCTCTTTGATATTTACTGGCTCCCATTGCCAAGCACCCGCAGGACTCTTCTTTAATTCCCATTCGTGGTTAAACAACATTTCAAAAAAGCCATTATCCCATTTGGTAGGCTCGCTTGTCCAGGCCCCTTCTATGCCACTAGATACCGTAAAACGACCTTTACCAGTGTTTTGAGTGTTGCTCCAACCAAAACCCTGTGCCTCTATACCAGCAGCTTCTGGTTCAGGACCTAGCTGAGTCGCATCTCCGTTTCCGTGACTTTTACCTACGGTGTGTCCACCCGCGGTCAAAGCCACTGTTTCCTCGTCATTCATAGCCATTCGGGCAAATGTTTCCCTTACATGGGCCGCAGTTTTGAGCGGGTCAGGCTTTCCGTTTACCCCTTCAGGGTTTACATAGATCAACCCCATTTGAACCGCCGCTAGTGGGTTTTCCATCGTAGATGCATCCTCTACATCTCCATAACGCTCATCGCTTGGCGCTAACCACTCCTTTTCGGCTCCCCAATACACATCTTTTTCGGGATGCCATACATCAGGTCTTCCAAAAGAAAAGCCAAGCGTTTTGAGGCCCATGTTTTCATAGGCAATGGTTCCTGCCAAAATAATAAGGTCTGCCCAGCTTATTTTATTGCCATATTTTTTCTTGATAGGCCAAAGCAAACGACGGGCTTTGTCCAAACTTACATTGTCTGGCCAGGAGTTCAACGGAGCAAAACGTTGGTTGCCCGTATTGCCACCCCCTCGGCCATCAGAGGTTCGGTAGGTTCCCGCCGCGTGCCAAGACATACGGATCATCAATCCGCCATAATGACCCCAATCGGCAGGCCACCATTCCTGGCTATCCGTCATCAAGGCATGCATGTCTTTTTTCAAAGCCTCTACATCCAGCGTTTTTAATTCCTCACGGTAATCAAAATCCTCATCAAAAGGATTGGTTTTGGTATCGTGCTGGTGCAAAATATCCAAGTTGAGCGAATTGGGCCACCAGTCTTTTTCAGAGGTGTTGTTAGAAGTATTGCCACCGTGCATCACAGGGCATTTTCCATTGGTGTTGTGATGATTATCCATTGTTATTTTGTTTAAAGTTATCTTCTTGTTTGAGAATGTTTTTTCAATAAGCCAATCAATGCTTCATTACCTTGCATGATGGCGTGGTCCAGCGGCGTTTTGCCTCGGCTATCTTTGATCGTTACATCGGCACCCGCTTTGAGCAATAGGTTAGCCATAGCTTCCCCACCAAAAGTAGCCGCAAAGGTGAGGGCCGTTGCGGAGTTATAGTTTTTGAGGTTGACATTGGCCCCTGCCTCTACCAAAAGCTTCACCTGATGGGTATATCCTTTAAAAATAGCGCCCATCAAAGCCGTATTTCCTGAGCCATCTTGGGCATCTACCTGCGCATTGGCTTTGAGGAGGTACTTCACTACCGCTTCTTGATTGTTGTACACCGCCAAAATCAAAGGGGTAAAAGATCGTCGGTTGCGCGCGTTTACCAAGGTAGAATCCTGGGCTACGAGTTTTTGCACCAAAACCAAGTTACCAGCTCGACTGGCTTGGTGAATATTAGAGGGCGATTGGGCCTGGCTGATGGTTGAGATCAACACCAGCCCCGTTAATATGAGGTACTTCATCGTTGTTGAGTTTATTTTTTAATAATTGAAAAACTACTCGGGACCAGTGGTCACCAGCATTTAGGCTTTTGGTAAAGTGGAATGACTCTCCACCGTTTTCTAAGAAAAGTTCTTTGTATTCTTCCCCGATTTCGAGGGTGGTTTCCAGGCAGTCGGCCGTGAAAGAAGGCGAAACCACTAACAAATTTTTGACTCCCTTTTTCAACAGTTGCAAGATTGTTTCGTCGGTGTAAGGTTGTATCCAGGGGCTTTTGCCCAACCTGCTTTGAAAAGAAGTAGAAAAATTGCCAGGAGCAATTCCCGAAGCTGCAGCAATCAATTCACTGGTTTTGAAAGAAGCCGAGCGGTAACAATAGGGCTTATTGAGGGCTTTGCGTTCGCACTTACACTTGGGCCAATGGCAAAGGTTCAGGTTTTGTTGTTGGGCGTTTGTCAGGTGCCTTTCTGGAATTCCGTGGTAGCTAAACAGCACATGATCAGGTTGATAAAGTGCTAGATCACCTCTTACCTTAAAGGCAAATGCCTCTACAAACCGTGGATGGTCGTGGTAAGACTGGATAAAATCTATATGAGGAATCACGTTCCACTTTGATACTACTTCCATTACTTTTTGGGCTACCGAGCCAGTAGTAGCCGATGCATATTGAGGAAAAAGTGGGAAGATGATGATCTTTTGAACATTGGCGGCTTGAAGTTTTTGTAGCCCTCTTTCAATAGAAGGAGACTGGTAGCGCATGGCCAGCTCTACCTGTACCGATGACCGTTCCCGGTTAAACAATTGTTGCACTTTGTTTACCAGTTCCTGGCCGTGTACCAGCAGGGGAGAGCCGTTTTCTAACCAGAGCTTTTTGTATTCTTTCGCCACTTTGGGGGAGCGAAAAGGGGCAATGATGCCTTTGACTAGCAAGGTCCGTTTCCAGGCAGGGATGTCAATCACCCGTTCGTCCATCAAAAACTCGGTGAGGTATTTTCTTACATCCTTGGTAGCGGGACTGTCGGGGGTTCCCAGATTTACGATTAAAACTCCTGTCTTCATAGTTTATATTCCAAATGCGTTGTTGATAATAGTGAGTTGGTGACCAGTAAGTGCTCCGCTATGGAGGTGAAAAAGTGTTTTGGCTGATTTTCGCACCAGTTTATTGGCCAATTGTTCGGCATAATTTGCCAGCTCCAGTCGCTGAGTCCTATCGCTCATTGTTTGCGGAGCAGTTTGTAATACGGTCTGCTTGATGTGGTTTTTGTAAGACTTAAGAAAAGCCCTGATTTTGTCTTTTTTGAGCCAATCGATAAACTCGCCCAACTCTTCATGAAGAATCTGCTCTACTATAGGAATGGCTTGTAGTTGAGCTTCACTGGTGGAGTGTACCTGATTGGCTACTTCGTCTATATTGTACACTTGGTTGTGATAGTCGGCAATGGTAGTGGCTATATTGGAGGGCATCGCCAAGTCTATCCAAAGCCGGGTGCGGTGATCTTGAGGGTTTTGGGTGATTAAATGTTTTCGGTGACTTACCGCGGTAATGATGACATCAAAATCAGTAAAACTGTTGGCTTCTACTGCTTGCCAATCGTAAGTTTCAATTTGGTATTGTTGCGCAAGCTGGGTGGCTTTTTGAGCAGTACGATTGCTGATAAAGGTTTGGGCAAAGCTAAAGTTGGGCAAATACTTTAAAACATCTTCTGCGATTTCGCCCGCTCCCACAACCAACACTTTCAGATGTTGGGTGTTTTCTTTGCCAAAATAGGCTTCAATCATCTTGAGAGATGAGTAAGCGGTAGAGGTGGAACCTTGGCGATACAACGACTCCTTGGATACACGCTTGTGGCTTCTAAAAACGGCCTGAAAAGCGCGCTCTAACAAAGAACCTTGGTTTTTTTGCGCTAAAGCGGTGAGATAGCTCGCTTTTACCTGCTGTATAATTTGCTTATCGCCGATTACTGCCGATCTGAGGCCATTGGCCACGTGCAGTAGATGGTTGACAGTGTCTATGGTGCGATCAAAAATGAGAAAAGCCCTGGTAGAAAGCCGCACATGGTGCAGGGCTTCTACATACTCAATCAACAGGGCCCGAACATCGTAGGGAGTGGTGCGATCCGACTCAAAATAGATTTCGGTACGGTTGCAAGTAGTCACAATCGTGAAGGCCTTGATGGCAAACCTTTGCGTGAGCAAATGGGAAAAAGTTTGCTTTTGTTCTTCGTTAAAAGCAAAGTAAGTTCTTTCGTGTACCTGGGCTGTTTCGTGGGTGATCCCAACATACATTAATTTGTAGTTCATAGAGTTATTTGAATAAGTATGATGGATGATATTGTGTTAATAAGTGCTTTGTTTAGGCAACATGGTGAATAATAAAAAGAGGAAGAGTGGCCTGTCTATGCATTGATTGAGAGCAAACACACTCATTCCTCGGAGCTGACATTTATCTAAAGTCTTGCATAGAGAATCCGAGTGCTTTGGCGACTCTCATTCCAAAATCACGATCGGCTCTATAGAAATAAGTAATCATTGTCTTTTGAATTTGCTTATCGGTTACCTGCCCAAGGTCTCCTACCAGATTCTTGATTAAGTTGGCTTTTCCTTCTTTGGTGAGCGACTTATAAAAATCACCTGCTTGCGCAAAATCGTTGGTTTTGGCAATTTTTTGTTGGGTGATTGATACCCCTTTGATCGGGGTTTTTGAATACTTATAAGCCTTATTTTCCTTAGTAGCGGTTTTTACACTAGGTTGGTAGTTTACATTGGCTTTGTCAAATCTTGAGTTACCCGCGCTGGCGTAGCTATCTGCGTTGTAGTTTACCACCTTGTTTTTAGGCTTATTTACCCTGATTTGGAGGTAGTTTGGCCCCAAACGGTGACGGTGGGTGTCAAAGTATGAAAACAGACGACCTTGCAAAAGCTTATCTTCCGAAGGCTCTACTCCTGGGATCAAAGAACCGGGAGAGAAAGCAATAGATTCTACCTCCTGAAAGTAATTCACTGCATTGCGATTCAAAGTCATGGTACCAATCTTAATGCGCTTGATTTTATCTGCGGGCCAGTCTTTGGTGGCGTCCAATGGCCAAAAATCAAAGCTGTGCATGTCTTCTACCTTGATCATTTGCACATACAAGTCCCATTTGGGGTGCTTGCCCTCCATAATATCCTTAAAAAGCGATACTGTAGCGTGCTGAAAATCCTTGCCTTGCACCATAGGAATCGTTTGGTGGTTCAGGTTTTTTTCTCCTTGCTTAGACTCCCAGTGATACTTTACATACATCACTTCTCCTTTAGCATTTACCCATTTAAAACCATGTACACTGCTGCCATTCATATACTGATAGCCCAATGGAGTGCCATAATCGCTGTATACTCGAGTAAGCATATGGGTGGCTTCTGGTATATGAGAGAAGAAATCAAAAAAGCGATTGGGATCTTGTTTATTAGTGATCGGAGAGGGCTTGAGAGAGTGCACCATATCGGGAAACTTGATGGCGTCTCGGATAAAGAACACGGGTAAGTTATTGCCTACAATGTCGTAGTTGCCTTGTTCGGTATAAAACTTTACCGCGAATCCACGAGGGTCACGTGCGGTTTCAGGAGAACCCTTGCTGTGAATTACAGTAGAGAATCTTACGGCTACTTCTGTTTTTTTTCCTACCTTTTGAAAAGGAGCCGCCATCGTAAACTGCGACATGTCTTTGCTGGCTTCAAAGTAGCCAAAAGCACCAGCACCTCGGGCGTGTACTACCCGCTCAGGAATGCGCTCCCGATCAAACGCAGCTAATTTTTCAATCAAGTGAATGTCTTCCAACAACACTGGACCATATTGGCCTACTGTTTTGGAGTTTTGGTTGTCGCCCACTGGCGCACCAGTGTTGGTGGTCATTTGCTGGGCCGTGGCAAAAGTAAAGCTAATGGCCAGGGTTAAAATAGAGAATGTTATTTTTTTCATACTTTGTTATTGTTTTATCATACTATCAGGCATTTTGGCTCTTGGCCTTGGTTTGGAGCGTTACGAACCAATTATGCCTGATGGTGGGTTGTTTGATGAAACAAATATCTATGAACTCTAGTTATTTATCAAATTGATAATTTAACACTGGTTATTGATAAAATAAATATGACCTTACAACAACTAAAATATGTAGTGGCATTGGATACCTACCGCCACTTTGTAAAAGCTTCGGAGAGTTGTCATGTAGCCCAATCTACGCTCACGCTACAAGTCAAAAAACTGGAAGAACAAATTTCGGCGGTATTGTTTGACCGAAGCAGTCAGCCACTGGTGCCTACCCCCATAGGAAAGGTATTTATCATGAAGGCGAGACGTATTTTGAGCGAAGTAGACGAGCTTAAGAATATCGTGAATGATGATCGGGATCAAATGACTGGGAAGTTTAGGCTGGGAGTAATCCCTACCCTGGCACCTAATTTATTGCCACTATTCATTGCCGACTTTATTGATAAACACCCGGATACTACTTTGATTATAGAGGAGCTTCAGAGCGAGGAAATCATTGAACAACTGGAAAACAAGCAACTGGATATTGGTATCCTGGCGACTCCTTTGCACGAGCCTAACATTAGAGAGGTGCCCTTGTTTTATGAGCCGTTTTTGATTTTTACCGATGAAAACAACGAGTTGCTCCAGCGCGATGCAGTATCGGTAAATCAATTGAAACCCAAAGGTTTATGGATTTTGCGTCAAGGGCATTGTTTCCGAAACCAAACCTTGAATATTTGCGAGTTTGACGTGTCGGAGCATCATCGCAACTTGATCATGGAGGGTGGAAGTATCGAGACTTTAAAGGGAATGGTGCGCAAAGTATCGGGTTATACGCTTATCCCTGAGCTATCGTTTGACCAAACCCAGGACACCGCAAATATTGTCCATTTTAGCGAGCCTCAGCCGGTACGCGAAGTAAGCATTGTGGTGCATAAACATTTTACCAAGGAGAAACTCATCAATGAATTACGTAAATCTGTAGTAGCAAATACCCCCGATCATTTTAAGAAAAACACCAAGTTTCGAACAGTGACTTGGCGGTAAGATTTAAATTGAATGATGATGTTGCTATATTTCGCACCTACGCAAAGAAAGTCTATCGGGAGACTTATTTTTTTGCGCTAGGTTTTTAGAACACGGATGAGACTGATTTGAAGGATAAACACTGATTTTGGGTAATCATTAATAGGTGTTACGCAGTTGTTCTAAAATACGCCATTTTGATTGTTAAATGGCTACATTGTTCTATTGTTGCGCGACGCATCGCAGAACAATATAGTTGTAAATCTCGATTCCATCGTATTGGTGTTAACCTAAATCTAAATATACTTGATTAAAAATAGTTTCTAACAAGCTGTTTTTAAGTACTTTATCCTGAGTAACAGCTTCTTAAATTCCGCCTTATTTTGTTGGCGT
>DMXI01000250.1 GCA_003483885.1 Microscillaceae bacterium | reverse complement strand
CGCCAAATTGGCGAGGTTCAACGTCAAACTGGCGAGGTTAGTTCGCCAGATTGGCGACCTTCCCCGCCGATTTGGCGGGGTTAACTAATCATCACTTCTATACCCTCTGCGGTGGCCATTGTTTCCTTGAAAGATCACCCCACTTTTGTATTGTACATTTTCTTTCCACCACTCGGTATCTATTTCTGCGTCGTAGATAAAATGTACTTCTCCATGAAAATCTCTCTTTCGGATGAAAGTAGTTTTTGTAATGGCGGTTCTTGGTATCCAAGTAGGGCGGTGTTGATCTAATCGGTCTTCAATGAACACCTCTTGTTCATTCCATTCTTTGATCCAAATATTTCTAGTGGTAGTGGTCGTTGTTGTTTGAGTTGCAGTTGTCATTGTTTTTCCTGTTTTAAGTCCTTGTTTGATTTTTATTATGTGTCTAAGTACGACAATTTCCTCTCCCTTATCCAGTTGGAGTTGGGCAAGCTATGATGGTGTAAGAAAGGCTGCGAAAAGCGATATTTTAGGTAAAGTTTGATCTTGGAAAAATACCGCATTATGGCCTGTTTGGGGGTATTTAGAGGCTAAAAGTGCAATAGAATAAGTATCAAAAACCAGATTTCTAATGAACCCAGGGAAAAGAGCGGCAAATAGGAGCCTAAGTAGACAGATATGGGGTAAATGAGGAGAATATTGGCCGAAATGTGTAAAAACAATCATAATCTTATTCAGTAGCAGAAGAGTGGTTTATACCTTTCATAAATACTTTTTAGGGTAGTTGGGTTAGCGTTGCAACGGTTAATAAATAACTCAACTACCTTATTCTACTGATGGCAATCGTAGGCCTGGATTTACCCTTATTCAAAAACCTCTCGAATAACAGGGGCAAGTACTAGTTGCCAATCTACATCTTGCCCAAAGCTGATGACTTTTACAGATTTATAACTTCCTTGAACAAAAGTATAGAGAGAATACTCCAGCTCTCCATTAATAGTAAGTTCTACGCTCAGGTACAAACCTCCTTCTTCGTAGCCTACTAGTTCCTCCACGATAAATCCTAAGTGATTAGAAGCTGGAATGATTTCTTTCATAAACCCCTGATGGGCCTCCGCGACAGTTTCAGCTTCAGTCTCAAAACGCCATTCCAAATAAGCATGCAGTTCTGTGGTGAGTTTGAGAAGTTGAGGGGTAGTGAGCTGCTTCGCTTGCTCAAATAATATGCTTTGTTTTTGGTAGGTACTCATGGTTTTAAGTGGTTAGGGTTTGATTTGTTGCTTTAAAATCATATTGCGCTGGACTTCGGCTGCGATTTGCCAGGTTTCGTGGGCTTCAAACTTAAATCCTTTTTTGTGTAAGGCGACGCGAATCTTAAATAACTCATCTATGGTCTGGTGAAGTAAAGCATTACCACCTTTACTATAGAGTCGAAGGCGAGGGTTGTCGGGCATTGGTTGCCAGGTCCAATCACTATTTCGGATAAGGTCATTCATATATTTCTCTACTTCTTCAAAGTCGTATTGCTCACCAGCGGCCTGAAGCTCATCCAACAGGTCAAGGAGGTTGATGAACTTATACTCCCCACTTGCGAGCATTTTCATTGCGGTTTCTTCTATCATTTGGTTTTGTTTGTTATCCATTTTCATTTTTTGCTTGGATCTTTATCGGGGTATTTGGTTTTGATTAAATCTGTGGAAAAACTGCTTAACCTCAGGCATTAAGTCGTTTTCCCATTGAGCGTTTTTGGCTTCCTGCTCAGTATATGCTACCTCAGCGAGCTTTTCAAACTCTCTCCTCTTAACTGTAAAATGAAAGAGGGTAAAAGTCACTTTTTTTGTCTCTTGGCAGGTGGTTTTGTCTAAATACAGCCTTCCAGTATAACATTCTTCATAGCGACCTTTGAAGTTAGTGTCTATAATAAGTTCACCACTTTGATCAACACTCTCAATTTCTATTGTCCAGGCGTCGCGGTGCATTTTTTTAAACTCTACAATAGCGCTAAACCAGACAGGAGTGGGGGTAGGATGTTGCTCTTCAATGATTACTTTAAGAGCCTCGATCTGTTTGGGGGTTAATCCGTTGATGGCCTCTAAAATTTGTGCTTGAGTTTTCATTTCGTTTTGAGTTTAAATCCTTGTTTGATGTTTTAATATGGAAGCAAGTACGACTATTTCCTCTCCCTTATCCAGTCGGAGTTCCAAAGGGGATGATGATGTAATAAGACTTGCCAAAAGCGAGGTTTCTCCCGTTTTCTCATACTTCTAAAAGTGCCATGTTTTACGGGTTTTAGGCCTACAGATCTCCCAAAAGTGCCATTGAAATGCGATTACTGGTAACCTGTGTGCGGTTTTGAGAAACAGGTAGTAACAAAAAGCGGCTTGTAAAGGCATAAAAAGAGGTAGAATGGATGGTTTTGGCTACAAATGTGCAAAGTGCCCACAAATCTTATTTGCCTATCCAATCCACCATCTTTGTTTACCAATGTTTCAAGCAATGAAAGTCACCGTTTTGGAGAATCAGTATTGCTCTATCTATATAGATATGGAGTTAAACTTGTACGAACAGTATTGGCATAGTGCAAGTAGCGATATGGAGGAAGAGGATTACAAAGAAATACACCTCAAAGTAAGGGATCATCTTGTAAGTCACGCGTACCCACTGCGTGGTTTTTTCCTGGATAACCGACTAAACTTTTTTGTGATATCACCAGAACTGCAAGCCTGGCATGCCGAAAACGTTTCCGCAAAACTGGAGGCTGCGCTCCTCAATGCCCGTGAACTCAAAGTAGCGATTGTCGTCAGTGAGGATTTCATCAGCCAATTATCTATTGAACAAACTATGGAAGAAAATGCGACATCGGGTGAAGTTTCCAGGTACTTTCAAGATGAATACGAAGCCAAAGAGTGGTTGCTTTCTTAGGGTATGGAATAAGGGAGATGATTCCCCCTATTCCGTTTGGATGTTCAAAAATTCCTGGATCGCTGGAGTTAACTGTTCGAGCCAATCAGTCCCTCCACCTGTGAGTTCGTAGATTTGTTCGTCTTCGGTATAATAGCCGTCCATATCACCACTCCGCCTTGGGGTAAAAAGTGAATAATCGTATTGCTCAAGCCCAGGTTCGTACTCGCAAATCAAGTAAAGCTTGTTCTCCTCGTACTCTTCAAAACTGGTGAGTATAAAACTATTAGGTTCCTCTCCAGAGGCTGCAACTATTTCTGCCTCAAACCCTTCCGCCTCCCCATCTCCAAAAGGATTTTGCCTTTTGTTCAACTCTTTTTTGAGTTGGTGGGTAAGCGCCTCTATTTGATGGCCATTTAATTTACCCGTGAGTTCTAGTATTTGATTATAAATAGTATCCATTGTTTGATATGGGTTTGTTGGTTTAATTAATTGTTTTTGAAAAAATCTTGAATCATAGGCGTAAACGCTTCCAGCCAGCCTTCACCCACATGCTCCGCAATTCCTTGAAAAGCAGGGGCTTCGTATTTGTAAAGCGAATACACTAAATCCTCACCATCCGGGCAGCAAAACAAGACAAGTTGGTGTTCACCCTCATTCGTGTATTCGATGATCTTAAAATCGGTCTCGCTCTCCGCGCAAGGCACAACTTCTTTCATATAGCTTTCTTCTTGTGAAAGAGCGTTTTTGGGCAATAGGCTTTTCTTGTATTTGAGCATTTCCCGCAGCTCGTCTATCAACGGCTCCAATTGATTCGCATGGAATGCCTGAACGGCTTCTATTATTTCTTGGTAGTTTATGTGCTTCATGTGCATATGTATTTTATGATTGTTTTTTGATAGGGTAAATCATATTTATGGAGCGCTGAGCATCTTCGGGCAGCTGATAGGTTCTGATAACCCAAATGCCGAGTTCACGTTCAATGGCAATCATCTCTTTGGCATAATAAATACCTGTCATATTCATCAGTACTCCAACGATTTGTTCTGGGTAGAGATGATCGGTAGTCATTGCAAACTTATAGGGCCTACATTCCCTTTTTTGATCGAAAACCTCGGGCACATATATGTCCCAGTATCTGAGCGCTTCGCCAAATGATGGAATAGCGTTTTCTAAATAATCTGCCACTTGGTGCTGAGGGCATTCAATGGTGAGTTTATGATTCATTTGCTTCATTGACATAGTTTAAGGTGTTTGTTAAGTTGTTGATTTTAAGTCTGTTATTTTTTTTGATGATGCTAAGCACGAGTATTTCCTCTCTCTAATCCACTCATAATCAGGCAAATAATGATGATGTAATAAGACTTGCCAAAAGCGAGATTCCCCCTCTTTTTTTCATCTCCAAAAAGTGTTATAAAATGTCCTTGTTTGGGGGATAGCGATGGTAAAAGTGCAACTGAAATACAGCACGTTGAGGTATATCTACAATTCAAGAAAAAGGATGCTTGGAAAATGCGCAAATGGAGACATTTTGAGATGTATGATGTAGCTTTTAGAGGCAAATGTGTAAAACCTGAGATAATCTTATTCGGTGGCAAATCAGAGAATTAAGTACTTGATAGTGAAACTTGTATAGTCGTTCTTGCTGCTAAGTAAAATTAAACGAACGAATCAATGAACGATATTCAAACACCGTTTCAAACCCAACTCATCAATGACGGGGTGTCTCTGGCAATGGCAAATGCCTTGATTGCCCAGCAGAAATCTGTCTTAATATTGCCAATCGCGGAGAGCGGGAGTAAACTTCGGCAAGCAACTGACCAGGAACTCCTCGTTTTGGCAAAAGATATCCTAAAGGAAACGGGTGGAGAACTCACCCTGCCTATTACTGGCATTGCGGCAAACATTAAAATACAGTCTAATCAATTTAGTATTCGCTCACTCCATTCGGTACCTGAAGGAACCGCAGCCATGTTGGGGTTGGAAAGAAATGAATCAGGAAAATATAAAAACTACCTGACTGGTAGGTTTGACCTGGGATCGGCTCGGAAAAGTTTCTGGACTTTCTGGATTAATGAGTACCACGAATCTTCCTGGGATCACAATCCAATGGTGGTCGTGATTGACTATATAGAACCAGTAGGCATTGAACCGCGATAGCATCTTACTTTTTATGAAACCGAAAAATGTATATGAGTTGCTCGCCCAAAGGGCGCAGGAGCTAGGAAAAGAGCTTTTCATGGCTGAGTTGAGCCTTCGCAAAGCAGAGGAGTATCCTGGGGTGACCCAAATACCCAACAGACATATTGCCTACTATCAAACTGAGATTACCATTATTGAACGCTTGCAAAACGAGTTAGATTGACTCATCGAGCAAGCCAGACATTTGGAGTAGTTAAGCAATAGTTACTTACTCATTGCTATAAAAATTTTAGAAGTTCTTCCTTTACTGTCTTCCCCCAATGGCCTGCTGCTCCGGATGGATCAAAGGGATGCTCAACAAAACCCATTTCCTGGTATACACCATTTATAAAGGTAAAAAGAGTAAACCCATCCATGTCATGGGCAGTGGCTGTCCTATCTAAATAAAGGTGTCCATCATAAAAACGGTTTGGGCCATGTCTAAGAAAGGTATATCCTGGTTGATCACCTTCCAGATGTATCTCCGCAGTCCATTCTAATTCTACTATTCCTTTCCTGAAATATTCAGTTGAGTTGAAAAAGGTAACTTGCCCAGTTCTTTTGAGGTCTTTAAGTCTCCTACTAATTTTTGTTGCTTCGGTACTCATATCATCTCCATTGTTTAGTGAATAAATAATTGATTGATTTAACGTTCGCAAGTACGATCATTTCCTCTCCCTTATCCACTTACTATCGCTCAGGGTATGATGACGTAATAAAATCTGCCAAAAGCGAGATTTCGCCCTCTCTTTCCCTCTCCGAAAAGTGCCACAAAATGCCTCGATTTTAGGGACTCATCTCCACAAAATGCAATAGAGAACTTGTCAAACAAGGAGTATTCTCAAAACCCGAAAAATAAACTGGTGAAATCAGGCAAATGAGGACAGATTTGGCGGCAAAATGGGCAATATAACCCAGGAATACGCAAAGCTTTAAATAATCTTATTTCGCTGATAATCAGTGGATTTAGTGCTAGGCAGTCGCATGAGTATTGTCGTACTTGGGGTATAATTAGTTAATCAAACAAGCAAACAAAACAAGCAGAGATTATGAATGCAGCAATGAATATTAACCCCACAAACTTCACTACTAAAGAAGCAATTAAAAACGACCTGAGACGCGGAATAGTACAAGTAGTTTATACGAAATTAAATGGTGAAGTGAACGATAGAAGAGGCACTTTGAATTTTGACTTAATCCCTAACAAGGATCACCCGAATGGAAACGGAACTCCAGATGGAGACTCTGGATACATCAATTATTATGACTTGACCAAAAATGAGTGGCGTAAGTTTCACATAGACCGCTTGAAGGAATGCAACATACTTTTCGAATTAAAGACCATTAATGACGAATACGAGTTTCATACCCTGCGCTTTAAAAAACTTACTTATGGAGCTGTAAGTAGGGTAGCTACCGAAGTATTTATGGCAAAGAAGGCGCTCACCACGCTAAGCCTGAAAATTGAGCTGCGAGCCCAAGGCTACTGGGCAGAGCAAGAAAGAGTAAGTCAATTAATGGATGAGATAGCCCAAAAAGATAAAGCGTGGGATTACAAGCAGCAAGACGGGGAAACATTTAGACTCTATTTTTTGAGAGAAGAAGAGGTGGTGACTGTCTAAGAGTCACCACTTTTCTGAGTTCACTAATTAACACTAGTTATCACAATTTAAACTGATTAAAACACCTGTCTGCTAACTTCAAGTAGCAATGATGATTTTTTGAGTATTTTTTTTCTAAAAGTACTTGCACGTTTCGAGAACATTAGTTACGTTCGTAGTGCATAGCTGGTTGAAGGATCTTGGGGGTTAGTAAGTCGCACGACTTACTTCCCTCAAGTTTTTTTGCTTTAGAGTAGGGCTACCTATTCCCATCCCCCACCTTTTTGTTGACCACTTCTACTTTATATTTACCAGCTAGTACCTCCACTAAAAATTCCTCAAATTTATCGGCATTCCACCTGAGTTGTAGCAGAAGTTGTTTATGTGATCCTTTTGGTTGCTGCTGCTCTATCAACTTAAAAGAAATGATTTGAAGCTTTGTTAAGAATACTTGCCTGGTTGCGGCATGGGCGTTAGGTAAGGTTGTTTGAACTTCCCCCACCAGTGGTACCTTGGCTACACTGTCATAATAAGCGGTCAAAATTTCCAGGGATAAGTCGATGGCTTCCAAAAGTTCGCGGTTGATTTTACCTGGTTTTGCTCTAAGCAACCGGTTCTTCACAAAGGCCAGGAGTTCTTTCAAGTTATAGCGGAGATGCACCGTGATTTGAGCTATACTATCACTCTTGTTTTCATCTTTACTGGTGAAATAAATGCCCCCTACTGAATACCTGCCATCTAACACCAGGTTTTGCAAGTCTTCCCCAGGAAATAAATCGGCCACCTGGATACTTGCCAGGGTATCAGGCAGGACTTCGCTCAGCCTCTCGGTGAGCTTGCCAGCCACAAATTTTTGAAAAAAAAGCTTGCCTTCACTTCCTGCGGGTATTTCGGTACCATTCTTTTGGGTGAGGCGAATTTGCTGATGACAGGAAGGCAAAATGGCTAGGGCCAGGGCTAGCAACACTAGAAGTAGCCTGAATAGAAAACCCCTCTTTTCTTTGATAAGTAATGATTTCATAGAAATTGATTCGTTTGAAAATTCAGGGGGCAAAGTGCAAATAAAAGGGAGAGGTTTTCGGCGCTTTTTTGGAGAGTGTGCGTATTTAAGCAACTGATAGTAAGCAGATTAGCTTTTGAGTATTTTTCGTTACTTTAGTAGAGTCAAATCAATCACTCAATTGTTTAATTCTTAAAAGTTTAACAGATAAAAAACAAGATCATGCAAAAAGCATTGGAAGCTTTAGAAGCTTATGAAATCCAGGCTATGCAAGTATTGATCGAGAATGCCAGTAACAAAAACGACCAAAGAACTCCGGGTGATCGTCGCCGGGATGATTTACTCCGTAATTTTAAGTATTTACAGCGTATCGGGTACGGTTGTATGGAGTCAATATGCCAGGTGCTGGCTTGTAAGTATTACTATCGGCCCCGTAGTGTGTATGAGTTGATCAACAGAAATCTGGACAAAGTGCATGATCAGACGTTTACGGAAGTCCCATTAGATGTAGAGGAGTTGCTAATCATCACCCAAAAGCTGAAAATGCCCAACTGGATGGACGGGCTTACTCGCAGGCATAATGAAGTTCGGACTATGTTCCACAAATGGAAAAGTCTCGGTAATTTGAGTTTTCTTTGCAAATTACTAGGATATAAATATTACTATAAACCTAATTCGGTGCGGTATATCTTAAAAAATTAACGCTTGACTTGACTTGACTTACCAGGCAACCAACCAGGAGGGAAGGAATTATGACTACAAAAAAAGATACCAAAGCAGGGGCCAACACGTTACTCAAATGCAAATTGTTGGGCCACCAGTGGCAAGGAGATAGCTTAAAACGAACTTGCACTCGTTGCGGCAAAACACAAATGGCCAGGTTTGTGGGTAATCAGTGGGTGGATGTAGATGTGGCTGACCAGTCAGCCAGTTAACTTACCAAGTAAATATCTAACCAAGGTTTTACCTGATAATGTTTTTTCACCTCTGGAATAATCATTTCTTCCCACCCCTCTAACTCCTCGTCATCGCTATCTCCTATAAAGGTGTACTGGAATATTTCACGGAACGCCCCAGTGGGGAGGCTAAACAGGGTAAACAAAACTTGTCCAGGCAAAACGGTTTTGTTGAGATAAAGCTCGTTTCCATGCCCCTCTAATTCGGTGTCCACCAGTTCCAATGCCTCCTCGGTCCAAAGGGCCTCACAAGTCCAGCCCTCCTTATAACCTGGCAGTTTGAAAGGGTTTTCAAGTTGATGGTGAAATGTTAGCTTGGTGTTTATTAAGTCCATTCGTCTTTGATTTTAAGTGTTTGTACGTCAGTTATTTATATCCCTAAGTACGACTATCTTCTTGCTAGGTGCAACGCAAAGCTGAGGAGAGAATGGTGGTGTAATAAAGTCTGCGAAAAGCGAGATTTTACTCTCCTTTTTATACTTGGAAAAATGCCACTCAGGGACTGATTTGGCAGTATTTGTCTTTCTAAAATGTCATGAAATGAATATAGGGGAGTGACTTTTAGGCAAATGAGTAAAAAAGAAGAGCAACGAGTGGCCAAAGCAGACAGGTTTGTAGGCAAATGTGACCATTCGGGGCGAAGATGTACAAAGTTTGAAACAATCTTATTTACCTCTTGAAACTAAAGATAAGTACTTGATAGTAAGCTGGTTATCCTCGTACTTGCTGCTGTAAATCAAATCAAACAGAACAAAGACAAACAAGACAAAGATAGTATGAATAATACTCAAACACCGTCACCGTCAGCATCAATCATTGAGATTTTTTACTACGCAGGTCATTCTAAAAAGATCACCGTCAGTACAGATACAACCAAGCAATTTGAAGCACTTGTGAAGAGCAAAGAAGTAACAGATTGGCAAGTTTTTCAGAAAGGGGAGTTTGATCTAATGGCCTACTTCGCAAAGAAGTATTCGTCCCGCAAGATTATCCGAATTATTGAAAAAGACCTCGAAGAGAGTTGGCAATGGAGCATTGATAATGGCGAAAACCCTGAAATGGATGACAACAAGATTTGGGGCGTGGAGGATTTAGAGGATAAACTACTTGCTATTTATCTCAAAAATACCTGGGCGTTGGATCATATCTCTGGACGAGATTATGCCAAACTGCGGAAGATTTGGCGAAACTTTGACATGCGGGGAGACTGTGGATCAGCATTACCAAGTTATGGTTATATGTTTTTAGGAGATGAACCACCAGCAGAAGAAGATGTGCAGGATTTGTATGACAAAGTGAGCGAGTATCTGACAGATAGAGACACCAAAAGAACCCCAAGACTTTTTAAGCGATTAGGCTTCGCAGTTTAATTTAATTCACCTTAAAATCATTCAAAAAAAATGACACAAGAAACGATTGTTTCCTATTGGCATAAAAACACAGCCAGGTATGACGTGTATAACATGAATCGCCGTTACCTGCCTTATGGTACGATAGAGTGGGAACTCATGCGTTGTGTGAGTGATTTACTTTACGAATACGCCAGAAACGGCAATGAAAATGCACGGGAAGAAAAAGATTACTTTTATAGTAGCTTTAATTATGAACTCAATTTTATTTTTCACCTGATCCCAGAAGCAGAGAACGAAGTTGATCAAGTAAGAAAACTGATGTTTCAAGAGACAGAGTTTCGCTTTGACCAAGCCGAGTTTGATATGTACAACGAGATGATAAACCGAGTGCTGGACTTCATTTTACTACCTCGTGAATAAATTAAACCAACAAAAACAATGACTATTAATAAAACGACTCTCCCTAACCGAAGAGTTTATAAAAACCTTAACTCGTCAAGCATTATTTCTCGCTATGTCCGAGACCTCAAAAAAGCCAAGGCCCTGGATCAGGAACAACTATATGAGCTGGAAGCTATCTTACTCCTTGTCCAAAAACGGAGCGCTGACGAAGTTTTTCGCAGCATTCAAATGAGTAAGGATCACTATTCAAAAAGCCATGAGCATATTGAACAAAGTTTTTTTAACCCTCATACTGATTAAAAACGAGTATCATTATGCCAAGAGTGAAAACGATTACAATTGATTTTGGTGGTGAACAGCATTCGGCTCACATCAATGTGAATTCCCAAGGAATGTTTAGTTGTAAGCTCCCCCCTCACGTATCGTATGGTATTGGTTTATCTGTAAACCGTTTGTCAGGAAATACGCTCGCAGAAGTAGAAGGTGTACTCATGAAAACCTATGAGCAGTATTTGAGCGAGGCTACTTTGTTGGAACCTGTCATTCGGATTGCTTATAGAGGGAATGGCCACTATAATATCAGTGGGAAATTTGTTGCCTCCCACTTTTCTTTCAGTCAGCCTGTGATCATGTTTGATTTTGAGGTGCTGCTAAAAGAAACCTTGCCCAGTGGACAAGTCAACTACTATAATACGCACCAAAGGGAAAATGGAGAATGGCAGAAGAATGGACGGCTGGTAGGACACGACTTTTCGGCTTCTAAGTTTGTGCCTTTTTCAGAACAGGCATTTGCCACCTTGGAACAAGGCAAATTGGTACTCCAGCAAGTGAGCAGAACACTACATGATTTTTTGGATCGTCCAGACATGGAGATCGAAGCTGCTTTGACAAAAGGAAGATTGCTGGAGTAAAAAGTGATAAAAACGGGTAGATTATTTTAGTTTGAGAAAGTCAGTAGCTGCCTGGAAAAACGAACTTTGAATTCTCGAACGGGTTCTGTGGACCATTAATAATGGTTAAGTGCTAGAGCCTGTGGTTTTGAGAAAGTTTGATAAAAGGAGGGGTTTTTCGTACTCCAATGATAATATATAGATACCAAAGATGGCTTTCCTGATCTCATTAGGAAAACCACTTTTAGTTTGACTAATCTTCATTATTAAAGATTAGTCCTGTGGCAATGGCTATTACTTTATTATCCATTAGCGAAAGAACCTCGAGTTACCATTCATTAATTTCGGGGTTAGAAAGTCTAAAAGGATGAGTTAATCTAATAACCAAGCTTCTGCTTCTTCACAGGAAGTAAAGAATCTTGTCGCGTAATTCTCTTTTTTACTTTCGTCCATTGTTTGCTTAATGGACAATTGTGAAACAAAGTCTTCGCTTACAATATAAGCTAGTTTTTGTAAGCCTAATTCATCAAGTTTAGTATTGATATGCTGATCCGTCCACTCTTGTAAAGTGGGGGTAATGATAAAGCGAAAGTTAAAGGTATCAATTAAATAATTTTTAGCTTGATACTTTTCAACATACTCAAGTTCAGCATACATTTCATTTTTGAAATCCTCGTTCACTATTTTTTCAGATTTCTCAGACCATATAGCTATTAGATAACT
This sequence comes from Microscillaceae bacterium, assembly GCA_003483885.1. Classification (GTDB taxonomy): domain Bacteria; phylum Bacteroidota; class Bacteroidia; order Cytophagales; family Microscillaceae; genus Microscilla. The sequence goes on along the minus strand of DMXI01000250.1, from coordinate 7,670 downwards.
TTTTTTCTTGTTCAGGTTAAAAGTTTGATAATTGCTTTCATAAATTACCTTCATCTTGTTGTAAGTTCTAAGGTTAATGTATGAATTATTTAATGTGATAGAGCTATGTGGTGGGTTACTTTTATTATGTAATTCCACACTTTTAGTCTAGTATTTTCGTCTCAAAAACCTTCTTTTTTTCGGAAGTTTTAAGCGTCTATCAGGCAATTATTAAAAAACATAACATTTTGGCAATCAATATACATTCTTTGAAAAAGTGCCCATTTAAACTTTTAGCACTATTACTTAATTTGAATGAGGCTTATTCATATGATCAGCTAAAGGATAATAAGGAGGAATGCCTAAATACTTATTTTCAGAAGTAGAAGAACTGCAATTGCAGTAGCAATTTTCTGTAAATAATGTGGACTATTTCCTGTTAAAAAGGTCAAATTCTATCAAACCTAAGGTGTTGAGGAAGGTAATTAGGTATTACATAGAAGAGGTGACTCAGTTTGAAAAAATACCTTTGTTATACTAAATTATAGATAGTTTAAGGTAATAAACCAGTAGTTTTTCCTGGGTGCGCAAAAACTGACTTTGGCAGTTTTTGTCAATGTTATACTATGAACTTAAGGGTGAATTTCATTCATAAAATTCTTTATTGAATTTTACTCACTACACTTTTGATTCCCCATCTCTCTCCTTAGCATCATTGAATAAAAGTAGGTATCCTGTGCATACATCTACTGATAAATAAGTTCTTTTATTTAATTCTGTGATTTATTTCAGAATGATAATCAGCTCATTATCAGTTTGCTATGTATTTTTTTTAGATTGTAGACATTTTTTTATCGAAAAATATTAGGGTGTATTACCACCAATTTGTCGTAAAGAGAAATTTAGTACAGCGATTAATTTTACAATAAACAATGAATACAAGTTTTTGCGATTACCTTTTTTATAAAAAGCTTCTATTATTGATAGCTTTTTTGTCGCTTCCTATCATGCTTGCTGCACAAAATCCTCGAGCTTTGAACCTCACAATAAAACTTCAACAAACTAGTGCTACAATTCCTGAGTTTTTGAAAGAGTTAAACCACACCTATGGATTTAGGTTTGCCTACGACGAATCAATCATGCCTAATCAAAGATTTAAGGTATATAAAAATCAATGGCAATTGGATAAGTTTTTACAGAAGTTATTGCAACAAGCAAAGCTTAAATTCGAGCAGGTAAATAATTTAATTATAGTAAAAAAAAATAATACCCTTAAAACAACTCTTAGCGGAACTATCACGAGCAAAGATGATGGAGAACAACTAATTGGAGCTACTGTGTATGTTCAAGAACTAGGTATAGGAACACTGTCCAACACCTATGGTTTCTACTCCATCACCATTCCTCCAGGAGAATACACTTTCATATTTTCCTACATAGGTTATAAGCGCTTTGTGAAAAGGCTGATTATAGAAGAAAGACAGCTACTCAATGTAGCTTTACCTACTTTAATTAGCAATTTAAAAGAAGTAGTAGTAAAAGCTAAGCAAGAGGAAGAAATAGAAAGCGTTGAAGCCGTACAAATGAGTGCACATTCACTGGAAATTGCCCAGATTAAATCTTCCCCAATGCTAGCAGGAGAGGCAGATGTCTTGAAAAGCCTTCAGTTTTTACCTGGGATTCAAAATGGTAGTGAAGGTACTGCTAACTTTTCGGTTAGGGGGGGAGGATATGACCAAAACTTAGTCTTATTAGATGATGCTCCAGTGTATAATATATCTCATTCCTTAGGTTTCTTTTCTGTATTTAATGTAGATGCAATCAAGGATGTGCGAATATACAAAGGAGGTATTCCAGCCAAATATGGTGGTCGTCTGTCATCAGTAGTAGATATCCGTATGAAAGAGGGTAATAATCAAAAACTTATTCTCAATGGTAGTGTAGGACTTGTAGGTAGTCGTTTGACAGTAGAAGGGCCTCTAGGAAAAAATGTGTCTTACTTAATATCAGGCCGCTATGGTTACTTAGGCCATACTGGAAATTTTTTTGCCAAAAACCTTGATGGTATACTTCCTGGAGTAGATAAATTTGGAAAAAATAATGAAATTAGTTTTTATGATCTAAATGCTAAGATTAATGTACAATTGAATGAAAATAATCAGATATATTTTTCTGCTTTTGCTGGAAATGATCACTTTTATAATGAAGCTGCTTTTGAAAACAATACGCTAGATTGGGGTAATCAAACAGGCACTTTTCGTTGGAACCATATTTACAACTCTCGCTTATTCAGCAATTTTACCTTGGTTTACAGTAATTTTGATTATAGTTACACGATTCAAAATGAATTACAAAATTTTAAATGGTCCGCGAATCAGCAACAGCAATCTGCTAAGCTTGATTTTGATTATTTTGCTTCTCCCAAACATACTCTCAATTTTGGATTGGCCCTATCACACAATCAGTTTGCCCCGGGTAAGGTAGAAGCATTAAATAGTTCTTCTTCGATAAAGCCTTTAATCTTAGATACTCAAAGAGCATTAGAGACTGGCTTATATTTTAGTCACAAGTATCAAGTAACTAAAAAGCTATCATTAAATTATGGAATTCGCTTTTCTTCTTTTCATAGAATTGGAGCTGGTAACCAATATACTTATGATGGTAATGGACAACTCCAAGAAGAAAAAATATTTGATCATAATGAAATAATGACAACTTACGTAGGGCTAGAACCTCGAGCCTCAGCAAGGTTGTTACTTAATTCAAGTAGCTCGATCAAAGCCTCTTATAATCGTACCTATCAATATTTACATCTAGTGAATAGTACTACAATTGGCTTACCGACTGATGTCTGGCTTCCTGTTGATAACAACATTAAACCGCGTTTTGCTGATCAAGTAGCACTTGGTTACTTTAAAAAACTGCATAGGGGGAGGTATGAGATTTCGGCAGAAATATATCACAAATGGATCAATCAAGTAATTGACTATAAGGATAATGCGAATATTTTTCTCAATAAGCATATTGCTACCCAAATAAGAACTGGAGAAGGACGAGCTTATGGTTTTGAATTACTTTTTGAGAAGAAAAAAGGTAAATTTAAAGGATGGCTTAGTTACACACTTTCAAAAGTAGAGCGAACTATCAATGGAGTAAATAATGACCAAACTTATTCCCCTCGCTATGACCGTCGCCATAATCTTTCCATAATAACATCGTATGAATTGAGTGAGAGATGGCAAATTTCAGCAAATTATTCTTATATCACAGGAGCAGGTATTACAGTGCCGCAAGGGCTTTATGATGCTGGATATGGAGTGCCATTACAATATTTTTCATCTCGTAATGGTTTTAAGCTTCCGGATTTTCACCAATTGGATATTGGAATAAAACTAAAAAGCAAAAAACAAAAAAGGTGGCAAGGGGAATGGTACTTTGGAGTAACTAATGCTTACAATCGAAAAAACCCTATTGCCTATTACCTTACAGGCATTGTACCTGATGAGCAGGTATCTCAATTATACTTATTTGGTTTTATGCCCTCCATTAACTATAATTTTAAATTTTAAAAAACATTTCATATAGCGAGTATTATGCAATTTCTGAAAAAACATATTCTGAATATATATATACTATTGTTTTTAGCCTTATTACATATTAGCTGTGAAGAAAGAATTGATAGTTCTTTATTGTCTGGTGAACCAGTGCTCACAATTAACGCCTTGATTACCGATCAGAAAGGCCCTTACTATGTACGAATTACAAAGAGCAGTTCCGACCTTCAAAAGGAGTTTAATATTGAGCAGGGGTTAGCCATTTCTCGCAAATTTGAGGCTATTAATAATGCAACAGTTACAATGAATGATGATCAAGGAAACATTGATACACTAGAGTTCTGGAATGTAAACTTAACTGAGAATCCGAGTCTAGGGGAATGGATAGACCAAGGGATATATCGCACTAAGCACTTGCAAGGAGTGGCTGGGCGCACTTATACTCTTACAGTAGTCTATGAAGGAAAAGTTTACCAATCGGTAGCAACTATACCTTCTTCACCACCTACAATCAATGAGGTGAAATATACCCGAAGTCAAGACCCTATTAATGATTCAAGAGTTCCCTTAGTATCTTTTGAAGAATCTCAGAACTATAAGAACTATTATCGTTTTTTTTATATTCCATATTCTGTCAATTCAACAACTAATGAATTGACTTCAATTGGAGGTTGGTCAGATGGACCTAACAATTTCTGGCAGTTGGTATCACCACAAATTTTTATCTTTGATGACCAATTATTGCCAGCCAAGGTTAAGAATCTAAAACTAGAAGATGATGGAATCACGAGCCAAGAATTACCTTCCCCTAATTCTTTTTCTCCCGCAATAAAAATTAAAGTTGAGATTCAGATACATTCAATAAGCAAAGAAGCTTATGAATACTTCTCATCAATTAAAGAACAACTTTTATTTACTCCTAACAGACCTTTTAGTTCAGCACCAGCATCACCTCCCACTAATATTAGTAACGGAGGATTAGGTTTTTTTTCTGCTTCATCAGTCAAGAGTATTTTGATAGATGGTCCACAGAATTGATTTTAATGTTTATTCTTAGATGATAAAACCTGTCTAAAGTTCATGAATCAGATCTTTCACAATGTTTTTCTGATTATAATGTGAATTATTTCCATTGATTTCTTGAAAGAATAATATCCATTGTTTCTAATCCTTTTGAATTAGAGGAAGTGATCTTTGGGAGGGGGGATAACCAAATATAGGCTATAATCCCCGCCCAAATATTGACTGTAAAGTTGATCGACGAACGATACCCATAGTATTCAATCTGAAATTAATTAACCACTTATCCAAAATTTGATACTAAAAAAACATTGTTAGTTTTGCCTTTTTGGATAATACACTTGAGAACCTAATGAATTTTTCTCTTTTGATTTGGTAAATCTCCAGAAGTTTGCTGTCGATATAGTTCGCTTCGCTAAGTTACCACTAAATAAATAGAGTGAAAAAAAGCAGGGATTATTTTACAAAACCATCTGGTAAAATAAAAGATGGAATGTTTTACACTAAGAAAATCAAACAAACATTTATTCCAATTTAGGGAATATTTCTCTCATAAGGCAGGGTGAATAACTTTTTCGGCGAATTAAAAAGTCATCCTGCCCTTTCATTCATTAGATTGATATTTTGAACTATTCAACGAAAATGCGCTTTCCGATAGAATATTTCAAACCTTGACAATCGTTAATTAATGTAAGCTTTAAATATGTTTGTATGATAAGAGAATCAAAATTTTCTGTTCGAGTAAATGAGATAAGCACTTTATGACATTACATTTTCTTTTGGAGAAATATTTATTAAAGCAATTTTACAATATCATTTTAGGGTACTTCTTCAGTATCAATTTTTCCATCAAAGCTCAATTTATTACCACTTGGATGACCGACAATCCAGGCATATCTAAAGATCACCAAATTATCATTTCTGGAAAGGGTAACTATACGATCACTTGGGAAGAAATGGGTAATGAAATAAATAGAGGTACGACCCAAGGCCAAAATATAACTAAGATAATCTTCCCTAACGCAGGTACTTATAAAATAGCTATTAGTGGAGATTTACAGCAAATTTGGTTTAACGGCAGAGGTGATAGAGCAAAACTTCTTACCATAGAACGATGGGGTAAAATTGCTTGGAAATCAATGAAAAATGCTTTTCGAGGTTGTCAAAACCTGGTTTGCAAAGCCACTGATATCCCTAATTTAAGCCAGGTAACATCAATGGCCTATATGTTTGCTAAATGTACCAGTTTTAACGGTAAAATTAGCAACTGGAATACTAGCAATGTCATGGATATGAGAGGGATGTTCTTTGAAGCTAATTCCTTTAATCAACCTATTAGGAGTTGGAATACTAGTAAGGCTACTAATATGGGTGATATCTTCTTTGGCGCAAATCTCTTCAATCAACCTATTAACAATTGGAATACGGGGCAAGTGATTAATATGAGTGGAATGTTTCAAGGGGCTGTTTCTTTCAATTAACTTATTGGACAATGGAATACGAGCCAAGTAATTAGCATGAGTGGGATGTTCACTAATGCAGTTTTATTTAATCAAAATATTGAGAAGTGGAATACGAGTCGGGTAACCAATATGAGAGAAATGTTTCAAAGAGCTGTTTCTTTCAATCAACCTGTAGGTAATTGGAATGTCAACGAAGTAGTTAACATGAGTTGGATATTTGACAAAGCGATAAGATTCAAACAGAACCTGAGTCATTGGAGAAAATTGCAAAAATGAAAGAATTTAACCTCTCCCTTTTCTTTAAAATACATTTACAATTCATTTTTCAGGTTAAGGTAGTGTCTTTTAAGCGCTTAATTTCGTGATTTCTTCGCCAATAACTTTGTTGACAATACATATCATCATCACTAAAAAAACTGTTTTTATCTCTAAAAACGAAAATTTAAATACTCTTAATCCGATCAGTAGCCATAGTTTGGGTTCTATTTTTTGTATATCTAAACTTATAAAAAAATATATGGTTTGATAATGACTTCTGCAATCAATGGTTACTATCATAGTTCAAAGTGTATGAATAGAACTTATATAGCCAACTAGAACCTTTGTATTTTTAATAATTGAAGTTCAGATGCTTGCAAAAGTGGCTTCATCAAAAAACTACAATCAACAATAAAAAACCTTTGCGACTGCTAGATTTATTAAAAGATGAGACTATTAAGACATATCCAAAACATACTGCAAATAGGAACTCTTGTTTTATCAACTTTTGTTTCGTTAACGGCTCAACACCAAGAACCAGTAGTAATTGACGTTTACCCTGGTGTGGCAAACTCAAGTAACCCAAGCGAGCTGACTGCAGTTGGTAATAAATTAATTTTTAACGCCAATGGTTCTGGTATTGGTAAAGAACCTCATATAAGTGACGGAACCTCTGCTGGAACAAGTTTGCTGAGAGATATTTTTACTGGAAGCAATAGTTCTGGTGCTAGGTTCTTTACTGAATTTACAATTGGGGCTAATACCTATGCCTACTTTTTTGCGAATGATAATACGAATTCTGGAGCGCTGTATCGCTCCAATATAGCCGATGGTACAACTGAATTTGTAGTCAATGTAAATCCTTTGGGTAACGTAGTTAATAGTAATCCTGGAGCGGGTAATGGGCAGAATCTGGTAAATGTCAATGGTACACTGTATTTTTCGGGACAAGATCCATTTGGGCGTCAAGAACTTTTTAAGAGTGATGGAACCACTGGTGGAACTGTACTTGTGAAAGATATCAATGTTAATCCCATAAGTGGAAATACAAGACCTTCTGATCCTCAGAACCTCACCAATATCAACGGGACTTTGTTTTTTACTGCGGATGATCAAGGGGAAGGAAGTAATTCGCCTTCCGTTAACCGAGAACTTTGGATAAGTAACGGTACCAATGCTGGTACTCAAATGGTAAAAGATATTAATGTAGGAACCTCTAATAGTTCTAACCCCAGTAACTTGGTAGAAAAAGATGGCCTATGTTACTTTTTTGCAGACGATGGTTCTGGAACTACTATTTGGCGTAGCGATGGAACTGATAGTGGTACATTTAAGGTATCTTTACCTGCTGGAACCACTGTAGATGCTACAGCTGGTTTAGTAAATGCCAATAACA
>DMXI01000255.1 GCA_003483885.1 Microscillaceae bacterium | reverse complement strand
GAAAAAAATGCTAAAATTAGCGTTGATCAATCGCTTTTTTAGTCCAGATTATAATGTTTAAACATACTCTTAAAATAAATTCACCCCCTCTCTCAAGCGCCTGAACCCATCATTCAGGCTTTTTTTATCATTTTTTAAAAAAACTTGATCCTCTCTGACCCGATTTCATTTTTTTTCTGGTGTGTACTCATGAAAACTAAAAGTAAACCACATGAGTATCAATTCTATTAAAAAGCTTGCCTTTATGGCAAGCATATTTTTTCTAACCATTGGGCATCAATCACAGGCACAAGTAGCTAAAGGAAAATGGCTGGCAGGAGGCGCCATTACTTACCAAACGGGTAGCGAGTTTGAGTTTGCCGGGCAAAAAATCAGCGCGTTGGGATCCGACGTAAGCGCTTTTGGCTTTGCCCCTCGAGTAGGTTATGCACTTAGTGACCGTTTGGTAGTAGGAGGTCGTTTGGGGTTGGCGTTTGCCTCTGAGGAACAAACTGTGGCGGGGCAAACAATCAATATTCGCGGTAATGGCTTTGCCTTTGCTCCCTTTGGTCGGTATTATTTACCCCTAGGAAACAAGGCCTATTTCTTTGGCGAAGCCGCGATCAATTTTGGTGCGATCAACCTTAGCAGCGAAGGCCAAGACCTTTTTTCTTTTTCACTCTTTCAGGTCGGTATCAATCCTGGTTTTGCTTTCTTTATTACCAATACCATTAGCATAGAACTGATGGTCAACGGAATTTCTTTCTCTTCATTGAAAGAAAAGGAAGCCAGCGAACCTCAGGATGCCTTTAACCTGGGACCTAACTTTGATCAGCGTGGGCCTACTTTAGGCATTCAGTTTTTCTTTTAATAATTCACGAAAATTTACCAATCACTTTTAAATCTTATTTTCACACATGAAAAAGTTTATTGCTAAAAATATATGGTTATTAAGCTTAGGCTTATTGTTGATTACTAGTTGTGCTAAAAAAAGCGATGATCCACAACCTGAGAATAACGAACCTTTCAGTAGTGCGCTGATAGAACGCCAGCAAGTAGTCCAAATACCTACTGCTTTTGCCAACAACAATACCAATCGCTTTGCAGTAGAAACCCGGGGGTATATCAATGCTACCAATGCTGTTTTTACGGCCTATAGTGGCTTTTTGGCGATCCCAGCCAATAGTACAAGCAACGGAAATGGTAGCTGGACCTGGACAGATTTTCAGGGGAATCAAATTACCTACACTTCTACCCTTGCCAATGGTCAGTATAGTGTGACTATGGATGCCAAATTTTCGGATGGGACTGCTTACCGAGTATATGAAGCCACCGAAAGGCAAGATGGAACATTGGGAAAAATCACTTGGTTTGACACTGATGGTACGGCGGCTTTAGTAATGGATTGGAAATACGAAAATGGTCTTTTTACCAGTACCATTGTATCAGATGGTCAACGCTTTGTGAGCGAGTCTAACGACAACCTATCAGGGACTATCAAAGTGTATGACAATGATGTATTAATCTTTACTGGTACTTGGCAGAGCACGGGGGCTGGTGAGTGTGTTTCTTACAACAGTGACGGTACTCAAAACGAAACTGGAAGCTGGTAGTCGTTGGTGACTGGCTTTTAGCTTTTGGCCATTGGCTGTCACGTTTTTAACCTACTCATAATCAAAGGGTTAATAATTTGACGATAAGAAGGAAAGTAAGTCAACATCAAGTTAAACGGGTTTTTATAGTAGATAAATATAATTAGTATTGAGGGAAACAAAAGGCTGTCTCAGATTTGGAGATGGCCTTTTTTGGTGTTTTAGAAAACGACTTCATCGCCTGGGCTGTCTCATAAATTAAATACAGCCAAATTTTCTTTAATAAAAAATTACTTTATCGGAATTTATACCTGACAGTTTACAATCCCGCAAGGCGTGGGTTTTGAAAACCTGTTAGGTAGGGTGTTCAGAATTAGTGATTTTTTTCCGTAATTTTATTGATGTTGTCAGTATTCCAGTAAGCCCCTCCTAACCTCCCCAAAAGGGGAGGAATGTTACTTGCGGCAGCTTCTCCGCGACTGTTTCTCCCCTTTCGGGGAGAGTAAGAGGGGCTTTTGATGGTATTTCACAACATCTATTTTTATTACAGAACTCAAAAGATTATATTATGTAATAAACTGAGCTTCTTTCAATTTTTAAAGCACTGAATAGCTTCAAAAACGTGGGGAGCTTTTTTAAAACCGTAGAAGGTTTGCCTTCAAACTCAACGAAGTTAATTCTGAACACCCTACCTGTCAGGTATGACGCGACTTATAAAATATTATTTGATTTAAAAAGCATTCTAAAACAGCCTCATCGAGACCTCGAGTAAGTGAAGTTTGAAGACGCTGTATACTGCTAGACAGAGACACCGAACTGAGAATGCTTTGAAAAATTATTTGACAGCTACAAGCACTAGTTTGGCCGCACTCAGTTCCAGTACTTTATAAGTTTGTCTTTTTTTGATAATCAACAACGTCTCATTGTTTTTGGTCTTCCATTGCCATTTGTAGTTATATCCTGCTGGGCCACGGTCGTTTCCACACTGAATCCAACGATGCTGAAACAACTTCCCTCCTTTTTTAATCTCCATACCACTGTATCTGTGTTCCATAGGTATTTTTTTGGCATCAGCTTCTGCATAAGGGCGATATACTGTCATACCATTCTTAGATTCTTTGGCCGAAACTATCCAGTGCTGGTATAAATATTCTTTTTGTATTTTTTCTCGGCAAAGGCAATCCTCAGTAGCAGTTTGGGCAATGTTTCCAGAAAAATTGAAAGCGATCAACAAGGAAAATAATAGGGTGTTCATAGGAATAGTTTTTTAAGTAATTGTTTGCCTTGTAGACATCCTAAACCCTCAAAGGTAGTAGCACCTCTCTTTTTTTTTATTGCATTTTTTTTAGCAAATCGAATAAATAAAAGACCTCACAACCAATTTGCAAACAACGTTCAGCGTATTTAATCTTCTCAAACTCAGTGTTGTCATACTTTTTAGGATCTTGAAAAAGCAACGCAAATCGGTGCTGAGCGCCTTCTATTACCGGGCAAGATTCGTCGGCTTGAGAACAATTCACAATGGCAATAAAATTTCTTTTGGGATTGGGTGCATCCTCGTATTTCTTTGAAAAAACCTTGAAAGACGGCGCATCGTCCGCAAACTGGACTTTGTAAATGGGGTTGGTTGTTACGGGTTGATTAGCGTTTTGAGCTTCTATCACAAACCCAGCATCTCTCAGCACTTGTACCGCTGTTTTATAGAATGCAGTAGCTTCGGTTCCCCCTGAAAAACACCTTATTCCAGGAATGTCATAATAATAAGCTGCGGTTTGTGCCCAAATTTGTGAGGTGTGGCTTCGGCGGGAGTTGTGGGTACAGACAAACATCAAATCAGCCTTGCCCTGGGTTTGCAACACCTGATGAATCTCAGTAGCTATGTATTCAAATGAAGGTCGTCTGATATTTGAAATATTCGTAAATTGCTGAGGCAACTTTTCTACAAAATCCTGGAGCTTCGGATATAACTTAGGCATCTTGATCATACTTGGATAACTTACACCTCAGAAAGGTAAACAAAAGTGTGGAATGCACAAAACTACCCTGGCCCATCAAATGTTGGTGGGTGTTCCTTTGTTGCCTCTACAAGCCCGTACACTACCCAAGTCATCATTACTTTTACTAACTTGCATTATTAATCATTAAATACTCGGTGAATGTCGCTTGAAGATCCAGCCATAGATATTAATAAATTACACGCATTGCTTTTTAGTAATGATCTGCAAAATGTAGAGTTAGCATTTGTGATAGGGAAAAATTATCCTGAATTCCAAAAAACTCTCCAACGCTTAACCGTTTTTTGGGAGGCTGTAGACCTGGAGGGAGATCAAGAAATTACTCCCAGAGAAATCAAGTATATGAAGCGCTGGCCTATGTTAAATTTGCGTTCTTTCCAATTAGAAAGCCTGCCAGAAGAAATCCAGTTATTGCAAAACTTGACCAAATTGGACCTGACGAATAATAAGTTGCGTACCCTGCCTATGGGCATTACCAAGCTCACTCAACTAAAATACATCAACTTGAGCAAAAATGCCTTTCAGGAAGTGCCTACGCTTTTTCATCAGTTTGGTCAGATTCAAGAAATAAACCTGAGCTACAACGAACTTAGGGTGGTTCCCGAGTTTTTTGGCAGTTTCCAACAACTTAAGCGAGTATATTTTGGCTACAATCGCCTTTCATCATTACATTTTCCAGCAAGCAAACTAGATGCATTAGAAGTATTGGATGTATCTAACAATCAGCTCACTGAGTTTCCTGAATTTATTGGTCAATTGCATCACTTGTGGGAGCTAGACCTTTCGTTCAATCAATTAAAATCTATCCCACTAGACTTGCCCAATCTCAAAAAACTCAACATTTTAAGGCTCAAAGGAAATCCGCTGCCCAACTCTCAGAAACAAATGATCAAAAAAGCATTTGCCCAAACCCGCACCAAGGTAGTGCTTTAAAGGGTTTACTTGGCACATTTTATCATCATTTATGGAACACTTATTTCAGAGTTACCCCAAAATCCCCGAAAACTGGGACAATTTACAATTAACTGAGCAAGATTACCGCCTGCTTAAGAAAACCGAATGGGTGGTGACAGAGAAAATTCACGGAGCCAATTTCTGCATTTTGGCCAACGAAGAAGAAACTCACTTTGCAAAGCGAAAAGAAATATTACCCGAAGAAGAAAACTTCTTTGGTTATCATCAGCTACGAGAAACGCTTACCGAAAAAGCCGAACAAATATACACCGAAGTATCTCAAGCGCATCCTGATACGGTCGCAGTAGCCATTTATGGGGAATTGTTTGGGGGTGCTTATCCTCACCCTAAGGTAGCTTCTAAAACTGATGTACAAGCCATCCAAACTGGGGTTTATTATAGCCCTGAGATTCATTTTTGGGTATTTGATCTTTTACGAATCACCGATACTTTGGCCTATTATGTGGGATTCGATGCATTGGCCGATTATTGCCAAAAGGTACAGTTGCCTTTTGTACCCGCTTTGTTTAGAGGCACTTACCAAGAAGTACAAAACTACCCTATCAAATTTGAGAGTACGATTGCTGGATTGCTGGATTTACCTATATTGGAAGATAATTGGGCTGAGGGGGTAGTCATAAAGCCCGCAGAACCGATTTTATTGGATACCAATAAAGGCTGGATAAGACCCGTCATCAAAAAGAAAATCGAGCTTTTTAGCGAAGATAATCGTTATCATCAAGCCCAAAAATGGGCGGGTGAGGCTGGGGCAAGCAATTTATTAGGGGAAGTGTTGACTGCGGTTCACCAATTAGTAAATGAGAATCGGCTTCAGGCAGTTCGTTCTAAAATTGGCCAGGTAGATTTTCAAGATGTAGCCCAGCAAGCCACTATCAAATCAGCGCTGGAAGCGGATGTATGGGAAAGCTTTTGGGAGAAATTAAGCCCCTCCTATTTTAAGCTCACCCCAGAAGAGCAACAACAGGTAAATGAGGCCGTAACATTGGCGGTAGAGATTTTGGTAAAACAACACGTAGGCTAATGTCCTGTATTATTCAAGGCTACTTAACGTATTACATTTAGCCCCTGGAGGTCAGGACGAAATTTATTGTTTTTGCGCACTTGCTGATACAAAAACGCTTTCAATTGTTCGAACTGCTCTATGGCAAAAGGAATCATCATCGCCTTGGTTTCCTGATTATTTTGATTTTTCACTTTGATCACCAAACCATATGTTTCGTTGCTTACCGTAGAAATGTCTTTAAAATGTACCACTTTGGTATTATTTCTAGCATGAGTTCGAGTAATACTGGCATTGTTCACTTCCAGCACTGCCCCAAACAAGTCTTTTAACTCACCGTATTGTTTAAAGTTATTAATACCATACAATAGCATCCCTACCGAAACAATGAACACAAACGCTGCTCCTACAAACAGCAATAGCGCAAGTTGCGCATCAAATAAAAGTGGGAGTGCTACCAATGATCCCAAGACCCCCATTACTACTGGAAAATATCCTGGCTTTTGTTGCTCGATTACTTCTTGCAATTTGGGTCTTTTTTTAGGGGCTACTCTTAGCACTGAGGCAAATGGTAACTTTTCGGTATTTTGCCGTACCTGCTGAATATTGGCGGCTTCATACTGAGCACCAGCGGCATTTAATAACCTTTCATAATGTATCCAGAATTCTTCTTCGTGTTCTTTGGGGTAATTTTGCCACAAGGCAGCTGATTTTTGATCAATGTTACTTTTAGTTGGAGTGGGGTAAATAGGCTTGTTCATTTAAAATATTTTCGTTAAAAAGTATTGTCAAGTGTTAATATCAAAACGTGCCAAACTGACCTTGAGTTGTGGGTACACCGTTATTTTTTCGTACCTGCTGAAATAAAAATTTTTGTAATTCTTCAAACATTTCCAACTCTTGGGGAATCGCCAAGGCGTCTACATCTTTCCCTCTTTTGTTTTTCACTTTCAATACTAGCCCAAAAGATTCTTTGGTGATGAGCGAAATATCTTTGAAAAGCAGTTTTTTGGTTTTAACTCCCCACGTCAAACGTTCAATCCCCTCTTTGTCAACCTTTAAGTAGGTTTGGGCAAGGTTTTTTAAAATATCATCATCTGCCTTACTTCTGGCTTGTAAAACCAAGACCACCAACGAGGTAAAAAGCAAAAAAAGCGTAATACTCCCGAGCCCTTGCACCCCAAAACTCAACACTAGTATCAGGCTGGTAACCACGCCAACCACTGACAAAGTCATTCCTGTATCTATCTCGTCTCGCTTGTACAAAGAAAGGTCATGAGCTTTGGCTGCAATCTTTTTACCCTTGGCAATTTCCAGATGCCTCATGAGGATGGGTGGTAGCACTAACCGAGAAGTGGGTGTTGGTGATGTAGGTCTGATGATTGTTTTGGTGATTTTGGCAATTTTTGCAGTTTTGGTGGGTAAACGCTGTCGCAATTGCTCATAAGCTTGCCAAAAAGCTTCATCGCCCCCCTCTTGTGGGTAGGTTTGCCATAGTTTTTTCATTTGATCCTCTATTGTACTCATTGGGTGTATGTCAAAGTTAACTACAAGTTAATCATTTTCTATCGCTTACTCATGAGTACTACAAAAAAGGCTTGATAGTTATCAAAACCACCAAGCCCTTTGATTTTAAAGCATTTCTGGACGCTTTATCCCTTTTGCTTTCCACTTAATCTTTCATAATTTCGGGCCTTTGGTCTTACTGAAAGGAGACCAAAGGTGATGGAGCCACTTTTGGGAAACACGCTTATTTTGCGATAAAACGACTTCCAGCTATCGAATGACTTTTTTGGGTCTCCCTTCGGTAAGACCCAAAAACTGCAAGTGAATTGTAACTATTAAAAGTCATACGACTACACTACCCCCCCTTTTGATTATAAAGCATTTATGAATTCCTTAGCCTTTTTGCTTTCTCAGCTTACGGATCAGGTCGTACTTGTAATCGCTGAGGTTTTTCTCCAAACCTACCGGATAGCTATGAGGGTTCATAAAACGCTTGACCCCACTGTGAAAGAGCTTCAGTTCTTCGACAGCATGGGCTTTTACCTCATCTATACTCGGGATTTGGTATACCAAATTGCCTTGGTCAAACAAAGGCTGGAGTAAATCTTTGTAAGTAGTATTGCTGGCAATGTCTCGCTGACGAGTGGCATCCATTGGGTCAATGATGCTGGGACTTTCGGGCACTCCGTCTACTTCGTTGTAAATCATATCGGCCATGTATTCCCCATCTTTCTGGTAACGACGCACCTGCAAAATACCAGGGTTAGATACTTTGACTACTTGTTCTGAAAGTTTTACCTTATAGTTCCAGCCTCCGTCTGCATTGCGTAACGCGGCAATTTTATACACTCCACCCAAAGCAGGCTGGTCATAAGCGGTAACCAACTTGGTACCAATGCCCCAAACATTGATCTTAGCCCCTTGTTGTTTCAAACTGGTAATGATATTTTCGTCGAGGTCGTTGCTGGCTACAATGGTCGCATTGGGAAATCCACCCTCATCTAATACTTTACGAGCCTCGATACTCAAATAAGCCAAATCGCCCGAATCCAGACGAATACCCATCATTTCGTGGCCATTTTCCCGCAATTTTTTGCCTACTTCTACTGCTTTTTTTACTCCCTCAATGGTATCATAAGTGTCCACCAAAAACACACAATTGTTGGGCATTACTTCTGCATAGGTCTCAAAGGCATCCAGTTCGGTGTCAAACGACATTACCCAGCTGTGGGCGTGGGTCCCCTTGACTGGAATGCCAAACAAACGCCCCGCCAATACGTTGGAGGTAGCGCCACACCCACCAATATAAGCGGCTCTGCTAGCAGCCAATCCACCATCTATTCCTTGCGCCCGACGCAAACCAAACTCAAGTACTGATTCACCGTTGGTGGCCAAATTCATACGAGCCGCTTTAGTGGCTACCAGGGTTTGATAATTGACAATGTTTAATAGAGGAGTTTCCAGCAACTGACACTGAGCAATGGGACCTCTTACCCGAATGAGCGGTTCTTGGGGAAAAACCACGGTGCCTTCGGGTACCGCCTCTACACTACAACTAAACTTCATATCGGCCAGGTAGTCCAAAAAGCCTTGCTCAAACAAAGGCTTACCGTTGTTACCCTCAATGGAGGATAAATAGGTGATGTCTTCTTCCGAAAACCGGAAATTGTCCAGAAAATCAATGACGTATTCTAGTCCACAAGCAATGGTAAATCCACCTTTGAAGGGATGACGTCGGAAAAAAAGGTGAAAGACGGCTTCGTCTTCCGAGCGGCCTGATTTCCAGTAGCCATAGGCCATCGTAAGCTGGTATAAGTCGGTTAATAAAGATAATGAGGTTTGGTAAAGGTCTTTGGTAAGTTTCATTGATTTTCAGAGTTCTAATTCAACTATTAAGAAGGTTAAATTAATGAAAGTTTGAGAAAGGAAAAACCAAAAACGAAAAATCATAGGTTTGATGAGTAGCCATTTAATATTTTGGCCAAATGAAGAGGGAGTCTGACTTCAAGGCGGGTTGTAAAAATCACTTTGCCTTCCAAATACAGTTGGCTACTCTCCTATTCGTCAGAAAGTAGCCTTGTATGTTATTTATTAACTTGTAGTAACTTCTTCAATCTTTGCCTTGAATTTATCCGCAATCTTGGAGAAGCCTGCCGCATTGGGGTGTAACTCATCTTGCCAATCGCTTGGGTTGGTAAGCGTGCCACGCAAGTCTACATAAAACACATTGGTGTATTTTGCGGCTGATGCATCGATGATCTCGTTCAGGTCGTCTATTAGCTTGGTTTTCACCGCATTTATATCCGAAAAGCCTCTTTTAGTGAGTAAATCATGAACCGCGCCTTTTTTATATACCACGTGGTCATAGCCACTTACAATTACATTTTCGGCTTTAGTAGCCAAATCCTCCATAGCATCTTCGTACAATTCGGCAATATCTCGCTTGAAAGCCGTATAATAAGGGGTAAAAAAATCATCTCCACTGGCGGTTGTTTTCACAATTTCTTTAAAGTATCCCTCAAATAACTCTCTGCCGCCCGCACTCAACAGTACTACTTGTGGCTTTTCTAATACAATGAGTTTCCTAAAGTCACTGTCTTTTAGAATTCCCCGCATTTTAATTCCCTTTTCGGCAAAGCTGTATACATTGTAACTTTCTGATAAATAATCTGCGGCATCTTTCCCGTTGTGGTCGTTAAACCAGCTATCGCCTTCTATCAAGACTTTGGTTCTATTAGGATATGCTTCCAGATCCGCATAATATTTTTTTCCCCGATCTCTGATTGTTTGTTGGTTTTTCAGGTAAGTCATGACTGATTTCCCAAAAATAAACGCAAAACCCAGCAACACTCCCAAAATAACTACCGCTGGTATATACAACTGATTGACCACCAAGGCTAATATGCCTCCCACCGACACCAAACCAAGTGCGATGAGTTCAAACAAAATCCATCGATATTTTGGATGACCTATAATTTGCGCTCCTGGCTCTACTTCATCTATGGCTACTTCTTCGATAAGGTGTAGAATGGAGTCGTTCAACTCACTTTGCCGATTTTCCCGCTCTCCCTGGCTAATCGCTTCTCCCATCAGGCTTTCTTGCTGGGTTTCTATCTCGGTTGCTTTAGCAAGCATTTTGGGCATGGAAGTCAAATGATCTTTTAGTTTTTCAACTGCCAGTCGTGGATCGCGACTTAGTAAATCTTTCAGGTACTTTTTATCAGATTGATTCATGTCTTTTGATATTGTTTTCAAAAAGGCCTTTATTTCATCGAAGTCATCTTGACTTTTAGAAGGTTATTTTATACTTCTCATATACACCAACTATGAGAAGTTAAAATTGTTGATCAAATTATGCGCCTATCTATCATAGGCTTTTCATATTTTTGACAAAATTATTTTTTGTCGGCTCGATAATCAATCATAT
This sequence comes from Microscillaceae bacterium, assembly GCA_003483885.1. Taxonomy (GTDB): domain Bacteria; phylum Bacteroidota; class Bacteroidia; order Cytophagales; family Microscillaceae; genus Microscilla. The sequence continues at coordinate 12,286 of DMXI01000255.1, read as the reverse complement.
GGCTATTTCGCAAGTAAGGTATAATTTTCCGATGGATAACCCTCACCCTTTTGATCTGCATTTTGAGGGTAATTTTTTCGTAAACGCCAATGGTCTTTCAAACCTATCTACTACCATTACCGATTTTTCACTGCCCAATTTGACAGAAAATATACCGATGGGTTACAAAACGATCCTTTTGTGCAAAAGGGTGCTTTTATTGCAGCGAAGAAATGCTATAAAAACCTGGGGTGAGCCTAGTCATAAGACAAAACAAAGTTACTGTGCCATCAGTAATCAAACTTATAGCCATTTCAATGCCCAATGGCAACAAGAAGTACAAACCTATCAGCTTTACAAGCCTAATTACGGCGATCTAAGCTTAGATGCTTCGACCTGGAAAAACTTCAATAGTTGCCATCAATATGCACAAGCACACTCCATTAAATTTGACCAACTTGTGTTAATTGCAACCATCGTGGATGTTATTCATTGGCATTAATTATTACTGTGGAATTAGTAAACAAGTAGCAAATTTCATTGAACCATTTTCTGTTCGTAGATGTAAGCGAGTGTTGTGCTGATATAACACTTGCACGCAAAATATATCATTCTGGGTAACCAGTTGAATTCCTAAAAGAAGGGTTCATCCAGGATAATATTACATATTCTCACACCTATTTGTACTTATTAACATAGGTTAATGTGCAGGAATGAAGCCTCCCCGACCTTTGTGTTGTTCAATAAATATCATCTCTTATGAAATTAAACAACAACACCGTACTTATCACGGGAGGCACTTCGGGCATTGGTTATGCATTGGGCCAAGCCTTGCTCCAACGCAACAATCAAGTAATTTTGTTGGGGCGTAACAAAGCTAAACTAGAGCAATTGGCTACGGAGGGTTTCGAGACCGTTGTTTGCGACTTGACCAGTGAGGAATCTATAGAAAAAGCCGTTTTGGTCATTCAAAATCAATACTCTGACTTGAACCTGCTTTTCAACAATGCCGGGATACAATTCAATTATGACTTTGTAGAAAGTATTCATCCCAGTGAAAGAATTAAACAAGAATTGGAGGTAAACTTTACCGGGCAAGTCATCTTGACCCAACTCTTGTTGCCTATTTTGAGCAATGCACCCAAGGCTTGGATCATCAATACCACTTCGGCCTTGGGCATCTTTCCTAAAACGAATGGGTTGTTGTATTCGGCCAGTAAATCGGCCATGCGAAACTTTACACTGGGGTTAAAATATACTTTGAAACGTACCTCTATCAAAGTATTAGAATTTATCCCACCTGTAACGGATACCCCAATGACCGCAGGGCGAAACGAAACGAAGATGAGCGCACAGGATTTGACAGGCAGGATTTTACCTCAATTGGCTAAAGAAAAAAGCATAGTGACTATTCCCAAAATTCGCTTGTTTTCGTGGATTGCCTTTTTATTTCCTGCATTGGCTCATAAAATTTTATCTAAATAAGCTGCTTTCTCATCGATACTCCAGCTCTTGGGTGATGTTTTTACAACAATTCATCGAATTTTCTCGTTATCACTTTTTAATAGTATTACTATTATTTATTTTAGCTTAACTATTAAATATTTACTGTATGCAATTTTATCAAAATACAGCATCCATGGAGACATCATTTTTAGAATACTATAAATTGATACTAGCAAAAGTGAGCTTTGATAATGCTTTATTCAACAAAGAATATAACAAGGCATTAAAGCAACTCAAAGCACACGAAACCGAGAAGTTTCACCAGTGGCTGGAATCTACTGGTTATATTCATAATTTACAGCCCAAGACATCGCTCTAACCGGTTGTCATAGGCAAATAAAGGGGCAATTTATCACTCATACATTTAGTGATATTTGCCCCTTTTATTTATTAAACCCAATATAGTTTTTAACATTCAGTTTTTGAGCACCAACTGAATAATGGCTTTAAAGGTAGCTTGATCAGTAACCCACTGGTGATAATCCTTGCGTTTCATCTGGGTAAGGTCTTGGGTAGGATATAATGTATGAAAAATCGTGAGGGCCGCTAAAAAACTTCCTGTAAGCGAAGGGTGAAAATTATCATAACTATACAGGCTTGCCGGGAGGTTGCGTTTTTGATAGGCACGCCATACTACACCTACTGGAAGCAGCAAGGCCTGATTATGTTTGGCCGCTGCCGTGTAGTTCTGAATCACCCCCTCAAAGGTATGGTAATATACTTGAGCAGGCCAAACCATATAAAAGCCCAAGGTAGCCCCTGCCTTTTTACAAATTTCCTGAAGTTTTTGACCGTAAACCATCAAAGATTGCTTGCCATAGGGCTGCGACGAAGGACCTTGCTGCACAATCACATATTTGATATTCCCTTTTTTGATAAGTTGCTGTACTTGACCATCGTTCCAGTGATCTTCCAGGGCATAGTTGGGTTGGCACAAAGAAACCATTTTGGCCGACTTGCCAAACTTCTGGATAATAAACGTCAAAATCTGAGGCAGGTCATTGGTATAAGTCAAGCTATTGCCCACCCATAAAATGGTAGGTGGTTGCTTTTGCGTAAAGACTGTATCACTCTTAGCAAAAGTGGCAGGAGCCATACAAGCAATAGTAATTAAAATGAGTAAAGCACGCAACTTCATAGGGTTTGTTGTTGGTTTTGCCTCAAATAATGAAGTATTACGGATATAGACAGCCCAAAACCGCTTGACTGTGTGCTTTTTTCGGTGAATGGTGTCTTTACAAAATAAAATGACTGATGAGGACAAACCTGATCAGTCATTTATTATTGTCAAAAAGCAAAACAGTTATATAGAGCCATTGCCTCTAATTCTAACCTTAGCAGCGGCACTGGGTTGCCCCGAACCAGGTCTTCCGCCTTTGATATTTGACATTTGTTTTATTTCCAGTTTCGTAAACTTTTCAAGCTTATTGTTTTTCATATCGTATTTTTTAGTAAAACCTTCCCAAGTAATCCTAAGATCGTCACCTCAAAGAAGTTTTCTGTTTTAAATAACACGTGTGATAACGAGCAAATATTACATTAATTACATCATGTCACCTTACACTTGGTCATTCTCCATTCTTCGTTTGGTCAAATGCCCACTCAAGCTAGTGCTAATCAAAGTTCCCTGAGCACCTCGGTTAAGTTCGGCGGCATTGCCTTCGTCGGTATCAATATGCATTTCTAACTTATACTTAGGCGATACCCGAATGAGTACATTGCCAAAAGTCAGGCTTCGTTCGTCGTTTTCTATGGCTACTTCTACCACATCGCGGTCTTTCACCCCAAAAATATCGGCATCTTCGGGTGTCATATGGATATGCCTCCAAGCGCAAATTACGCCTTCTTTGATGTCTACTTTATTCCCGTTTTCAGCCAATAAGGTAATACCTGGGCTATTTTCGGTATGGCCTGATTCGCGAATGGGGGCATCAATACCTAAGAAAAACTCATCGGTACGCGAAATCTCTACCTGGTCTTTAGAACGTGCTGGCCCCAAAATACGCACCCGTTCAATTTTATTCTTTGGCCCTATCAAAGTCAGCATTTCGTTGCAGGCATACTGCCCTGGCTGTGACAAATCCCGGTATTTGGTCAATTGATACCCAGCTCCAAATAAGGCTTCTACTGTGGCCTGGCTTAGATGAATATGGCGAGCCGAAATGGCAATTGGAATCGTAGGAATGATGTTTACTTTGTGTTTTTCCTCAATCAATTTAGCGGCTTGTTGGGCGATGGCATATTGCTCATCGGTAGCCACTACCAAAATTTTGCAACGGCTATGCCCTACCGAAATATCTTCTACCGGACGATTAGGCGTAACATCTAAATCCCGGTTTTTATCTTCGTTGATAATGGCTCCTAAAAAGTCTAATCTTTGAGACGAACGGTGGCGAATTGTGGCGCTGTTTTCCCCAATTCCACCAGTGAACACAATGGCATCTACCCCACCCATCAGCGCCGCATAGGCTCCAATGTACTTTCTCAAACGATGCGAAAAAATATGAATGGCCAAACGAGCTGCTTCATCGCCTTCAGCGGCTCTTTTTTCAATATCACGCATATCGCTTATGCCAGTAAGGCCTTTTAGCCCACTTTCTTGGTTCAACAAAGCATTGATTTGCTCTCTTGAAAACTCCTCCTTTTCCATTAGATACGCCAAAATCCCTGCATCTACATCTCCCGAGCGGGTGCCCATCACCAATCCTTCTAAGGGAGTCATACCCATACTGGTTTCTACCGAACGTCCGTATTCTACCGCACATACGCTGGCTCCATTGCCTAAATGGCAAGTAATAACCCTCAGATTGCGAATATCGGTTTGTAAATGCTCCGCAGCTCTATGGGCTACAAAATCGTGGCTGGTTCCGTGAAATCCATAACGACGAATTTTGTGTTTTTCTGCCAAGTCTTGAGGTAAAGCATACATTTTGGCTCGCCGCGGCAAGGTAGCGTGAAAAGCCGTATCGAAAACCGCTACGTGGGGCAAATCAGGCAAACATTTACGGGCAATACGAATCGCCAACAAGTTGATCGGATTATGCAGCGGCGCTAGATTGGTCAAGTTTTCAATGGTAGTTTCAATATTTTCATCAATCAATACTGGTTCGTCGAAATGCTCTCCACCATGCACCACCCGATGTCCTACCCCAAAGAGTTGCTCAGGGTTTATTTTTTGAAAAAGTAGGCCAAAAGCCTGTTCTAAAGCTTTTTCGTGCCCGCTGGCTTCTCCATAAATTACTTCTTCTGAGTCCGAAAACCGCAATTCGGGTCGGTTTTCCAGCACTCGCTCTATTCTAAAAGTTAAAACACGTTCTCCGGTTTGGGCCTGAATGATCTCTCCTTTCACAGAAGAGCTTCCACAATTGATAACTAAGATTTGCATACTTAAAAACTAGATAGGTTCGATAAGTTGACGCAGGCTAATTTATAAAAAACAAGAAAGGTTTTGTCAGTTATCTATATTAGGATTTGGTGAATTCTTGGCTTTAGTGGTTGGGTGCAAATATTTCGTGGAATGATTCAAAAAGAATGGTCGCTGAGCTGTAATGCTTGAGCCTATCCTAGCCAGTGTTAGTAATTTGTACGTCGAAAAAAATTGACTGATAAACACTAGGTTTCATCAGTCATTTTTGTTTTTAGAAATACACTATGAACTGGTTCCTCTAATTCTTATAGAAGGAGTAGAACCGGGTTGTCCACTTGTGTTTTGTATGTTCACAGCAGTACCTCCCTTGATTTTATTGAGTTGTATTGTGCTCAAGACAATGCTATCAATGTTCAATATCTTTTTTTTCATAAGTCTATTTAGGTTTGTTAAAGAAAATATCAGAATGCCAGTAAGATCGTTTGGTTACAATAACCTGTGAAAGCTTGCATCGGCTCAAATAAAGGTCTATTTCTCGGTAAAATTATACCTCGTCGATAGATCAAGCTTTTACACTTCCTATTCCTCTTATATTTATCAAAGCCCTATCACCTGGTCGTCCATTGCTTGCTCCCCCCTTAACCCTACTCAATTGTTTGATACATAAATTGGTATTATTCGTTTTAAATGCCTCTAGTTTTTTCATAGATGTGATATTTTAGTTTTTTAAAAATGTCTAAATTGTTGTATAACTCATATTATGATAAGTAAACTATTTACCCAAAAAGCTCGGTAAAAATCTCTTCTACCTTTCCAAAGGCTTTTACCTTGATAGAGTAGTTGTCTACATTAATACTTTTGAGGGAGTATTTGGAAATGAAGATTTCCTTAAAGCCTAGTTTCTCAGCTTCTGAAATTCGATTTTCTACTTTATTTACCGCTCTTATTTCACCACCCAGGCCTACTTCAGCAGCAAAACACATGTCGTGTGATATGCTAATATCGTTGTAAGAAGAAGCTACTGACACACACACCGCTAAATCTATGGCGGGGTCTTCTATCTTCAGGCCACCAGTAATGTTCAAAAACACATCTTGATTGCCCAACATAAAGCCCCCACGTTTCTCAAGCACGGCCAGGAGCATATTCAAGCGTTTGCCGTCAAACCCAGTACTACTCCGTTGAGGAGTTCCATAGTTGGACGTGCTCACCAACGACTGCACCTCAATCAACAAGGGGCGGTTGCCTTCTAGGGTGGCTCCAATTGAAATACCGCTCAAGTCTTCGTCTCGCTGAGAAATCAGGATTTCGGAAGGGTTGCTCACTTCACGCAAACCATCTCCTAACATCTCATAAATACCTAGTTCTGAGGTAGAACCGAAACGGTTTTTAGTGGCACGTAAAATCCGATACACCAAATGACGATCTCCCTCAAACTGCAACACGGTATCTACCATGTGCTCCAATACCTTAGGGCCAGCAATGCTTCCTTCTTTGTTGATGTGTCCAATCAAAAACACGGGGGTACCGCTTTCTTTGGCAAATTTAAGCAACTCAGTCGTACATTCTCTTACTTGTGACACGGTGCCTGCACTGGAATCCAAAAAACTAGAATGGAGGGTTTGAATGGAGTCAATCACCAGAAGTTGCGGATTGAAATCTTCAATTTGCTTGAAAATATTTTGGGTAGAGGTTTCGGTCAAAATGTAGCAGTTCTCGAGGCTGTCTTGCAAAGGTACATTGGCGGCCGTAATACGATCAGCCCGCATTTTTATTTGTTGTTCGCTCTCTTCTCCTGATACGTACAACACCCGAAGGTTGGTCACTGTCAAGGCGATTTGCAGCATCAAGGTAGATTTACCAATGCCTGGTTCTCCCCCAATCAATACCAATGATCCTGGTACAATGCCTCCTCCCAGCACGCGATTCAGTTCCTCATCAGGTGTAATGATCCGTTGCTGAGCGCTAAACTGGATTTCTTCTAATTTGCGTGGTTTGTTGGCTACCGTCCGAGAGGTAGTACTTACCTTCCAACTCCCCTTTTTATTATTATCTTCTTTTTGTATCAGCTCTTCTACCATCGTATTCCACGAGTCGCAAGAAGGGCATTTTCCCAGCCACTTGGGTGATTGATAACCACAGCTTTGACAGAAATAGGCTTTTTTGATTTTGGACATTGCAACAAATTAAATTTTGGGCCAATAGTTAACAAAACTTCGTTTTTTTTGGCTCAAATCCAATATTTTTGCTCATATTTTTTGCAAACCACCACAATTGACAATTAAAAATTAACAAATCCCAGCAGATCAAGTGAATCTACTGGGGTTTGCTTGGTATTAAGTCTTAGAAGCACCTGGCAGCTAGGGTGTTCAAAATTAGTTAATTTCTTCCCTATGTTTTTATTTTTGATCATCAAAATATAAAAGCTGATCATTACCATTGAAAAAATAAAAGCTCAAGCAATTAGACCGATAAATCCTCCTCCCGGTAAACCGAGGATTTACAATTTGAAGGAGGACTAAGGAGGATGTTTAGCACCTTATAATCAATTAGTTAGACATAAAACAACATCCTCCGCCGTAAACGGCATTCACAGCCTTCCCGCTGACTCGCCCAACCCTCCCCGAGGGTTGTCGCCTTCAAAGGAGGAGCCCCTAAATTTCCAAGAATACTTTTTGTATTTTAGAAAAGGTAATTGAATACGCACTTTTTTCAAGTATCAAACAGCCTTAAAAACGTGAGGAACTTTTTTTAAACCGCAGAAGGCTTGCCTTCAAGCTCAACGAAGTTAATTTTGAACACCCTACCTGACAGCCATTGATTGCTGTCTTGACTTTTCGCCTGTTTCAACATCAACCACCCATCTAAAAGCAATGTTTTAAAGATATAATACACTTATAATCAACACCTTAATACTTGACCGTTAGAAGTCACCTTTACTGCTTATCTAAAACTTTAAATTGGCAATGAGTTGCCTATCATCTTTGCTTTTCTTGTCTAGTTCATCTTCACTCTTGAGCGTAATGACCCGACGAATAACTTCTTCATTGGCCCTTCCCCAGTTTTTGTAAATACAGAGGTATACCTTCGTTTTCTCTTTGAATCGACTCTCACTCTCCGAGTAATAATCTACTTTTATCTGAGAAGTTCCTTTGGGGGCCTTTTTGATAAAATACATTTCCGGGCCAAAACCTTCGGTCATATCTTTGCTCAGGTGTCCTCCTGCATTGGTTCTGTTATTTTTGTAGTAACAGTTTTCGCCTCCGGCTTCTTTTACATGCAAGTCTACATCGGTTTCGTCGGTATTCCAGTTAATGGTTACCAACAAATCGGCTTGCTCTACCATAAAACCTTTTTGATTTAGGGTCTTTTTGAGATTCGCTAATCGTTGTTCGATAAAATCTTTCGCAATGATGGACGTTTTGTTTTTCAACATTTTGTTGAGCATCCGAATATATGCTACCCTTACTACGTTCTGAATACCCGCATAATCTCTACTCCATTGAATGTTGAGCACTACCTCATAGTATAACATGGCCAGTTCGTTACGCCCCATATCTTGCAGAGCTTGGGCAATCAACTGATAGGCTGAAGGCTGGAATGGACGCAGATCAATCAATCTCTTTAGGATAAAATAGCTTTGAGCTGTTTCACCCCATTTCATGATCCAAAAAGACACATCTCTTAGCAAATTTAGCTCTCCTGCATTTTTTTCTACTAAAGAACTTAACAAACGAATCGCCTCAGCCTTATTTTGATGGCTTCGCCTTTCAGCAGCTTGGGTAATCTTTTGATAATCAAGCGCTCCACTTTGCAAATTTGCTTGTACCCACTTGGGTAAATCTCGAGTAAAATGACGTTTACCTTTCAATCGGGGAAGTGCTACCTGAAAATAACTGGCAGGAATTTTATCAATCAACGCCTTGATATCGGCTGGTAATTCAAATTTGAAGGTCTCATCATCTTTGTTTTCCCTTTCTTGAGAATTTTGCAAATTCTGGAGTTTACTCAAAAAGTGTAAAAACTCTCCTTTAGCATCGCCCAATTGTTGACCTTTGTTTCCAATGAGTTTTTGTAGAAGCTGATTGATCAAATTTTTCTTAATAAAATCTACATCTCCACCCTTTTTGATCTTAAAACGTTGATAATCGCGCTCGCTTTCCAGCATAACCATAGAGCAGGTTTGTCCTGGCACTCGATAATAGACCGCATATTGAATGGCTTCTTTTTCGGCGATATAGCCTAACTCTTCCAATTGAGTAGTTCCAAGCTGGCCGTATACCCTTTTGGCTAAATCTGAAGCGATAGGTTGACCAAAAGTTAGTGATAGGTCACGGGTTTGCCCTGACTGTGTTACCTGAATATTCAAAGTAGGTGTTTTTAGGTTTTGTTGCCTTCCAGCCATGATTACTTGCTGACCCGCATACAAATACTGGGGTTTTCCAGCCAGGATAACATCAGAAGCACTCGTCATTTTTACTGATGCAATGCGCCAAGGGGCAAACCTAAAGTTTTTGCTTACTTGTTGTACTTCGTCTTCATTTACGATAGAGAATACGGCACCTTTGGTGCTTCGGGTTAGATAATCCAAAATGCGAGGATCAGTACCCGAAAACCCCGTACTAAAGGCATACAATTCATCGGAAGATGCTACCTTTTGAGACAGTTGATACAAATTATTTTCTCCCCAGGTAACGTCTCCATCGCTTAGCAAAAACAAATATTTGGATCGACCTTTTAGCCACTTAGCCTGATTTACTTCGTCAAGAGCCACTCCCAAATCAGTCGCTCCCTGAAGTGATAAACGATTGGCAAAACGTAAAAAACGACGAATATTGCGGCGACTATTCTTTACTTGGGTCTTTTTCCACCAAAAAGCTTCTACATTGAAACAAAGCACCGAAAAATTCTTAATCACATCTTGGTTGTTTTGAAGCAAGGCCACCAAAGTCTTCAGCCACACATTGAATTTATCGGGTTGTGAGCTTAATGATACATCCAGCATAAAAACCACATTTTCCTTCAGGTCAGTTTTAGGTACCTTGGGTAAATTGGCTTTAAAAGAAGTAGCAAAGTAGTTAAGGTCTCCTGGCTGATTAGATGCCAACAACATCGGAGCTTTGGGAGAGAGTGTAGCTTTGATTTCCTGAGCTTGAGGGTTGTTCCAGCTCCAGCGAGTAGCTTTGCCCAATGGCTTAGCAAACACTTCTGGAACTACTTCGGTTTGGGTAGCGGGTGTATCGGCCACCAACAAATCCACCTTCAAAGGTGTTTTTTCTTGGGCATTACCCAGCGCCAATTGCAATAAATATTGGTCGTTGGTAGCTAACAAATTTACATCGTATCCAATCACCACATGATGCATTTTGCCAGGTACCAAAGGAAACACCCTGCAACTAAACACATCGGCTCCAGCCCATTCCATCAATGCTGGATCTACTTTGGCACTCACGGTTTCAGTATAGGCCTTGGCCGCTTTTTGTTTGGGTACTACTCGAGCCTGTTTTACACTCGACCATTGCTCACGACGAGCCTCCATCACTTTTGCGGGGGTAAACTGCCAGTGTTGGTTTTGTTGGTAGTTGATGGCCCTTATTTGCTTGGCCTCGGCTTTGGCTTGCAGGGCATATTTAGTTTCACCAAAAGCAAAAAAGTAGGGGCTGGCTCCATTAGGCAAACGTAACTTAAAGGTGCCTTCCAGACGGCTTTTTTTATCGTTATAAAAATAGCAATCCATTAAAACCCTGGCCCGAAAACCTTCTATCTTAATCGCTATTTGACGGCTTTGCAAAGGGAGCATTTGCTTATCGCCAATGGATAAACGTACTCGATTTACTTCTCCACTGGAACGTTTCCAGGTTTTGGCTTCTCCTTTTTTGGTTTTGACCTGCACCCCTGCCACTTTACCTCCAAGGATATCACTTCGGCGAATTGGGCGCACTGCACTACCAGTTTTTGCCATTTTAGGCCTATCCACTGTTGCAGTTACTACTACTTCTTCCAAAGATGTTTCTTCGTTGAGCTTAATTGTACCCAAATCGGTAGTACCTGTAGGCACTTTGACTTCTTTGCGCTGAAAACCAACATAGGAAAACACCAGCATAGCACCTGGAGAAATTTTGAGAGAAAAATCTCCTTCTACCCCAGTAGCTATACCGTTAGAGGTTCCTTTCTCAATCACGCTTACCCCTGGCAAGGGTACGTCCTGCTCGTCTACCACCTTTCCTTTAACTGTTATTTTTTGAGCAAAAGCAGTAAAAGAACAAATAATTAAAATGAAGCAAATGCAATAATGTAATCGAATTTTCATAGTGAATCGGGTTAATGAGTTTGTTTCAAGTTTTAGTATTAATGTTAATTTTTCGACAATAGTATTTCATTTGATCTACCTATATATTTTTTAAAGGTAAACCATTATTTTGTTGATCAATATTCAACTTATTAATAAAATATTCTGAAAACGCTACTTAGATAAGTGACTTTTTAGAGGCTACAACAACAAGAGTGTTTATAAATGAATTCCCCCCATTTCAATCATCCTGCAAACATATTCTTTTTCGTATCTATTGAGTTTGTTCAATGGTTTTATACATACTACCAGACATTTTAGCTGAAATTACCCCTGAAGACACGGCCAACGGCGCAAGTACTTTGATTGGTATCTCTACAACCGAAAAATGCCTAATAGTATGATTATATAATAAAAATTAAAATCTCATTCGGGCAATTTGCTGCATCTTTTCTTCCTTCTCATCATCATTGGCATCTTTCGAGTCTAAGGTAACGACCTTACGGATTACTTTCTCATTCTCTTTGCCCCAATTACGATAAATTACAACATATACCCTCGTTTTAGTAGATGCTCTTTCCCATTCCTCATTGTAATAGTTTACTCGTATGGTATACTTGCCCCGTTGGGCTTTATCGGCGTAATATACTACTGGCCCCAAACCTTCTACATCTTGAGTCATTATTCCCCCTTCCTTGGTTTTTTTACGATGGTAAGAACAAACTTCTTTAGAGGGCTCCTTTATAAATAAGTCAACGTAGGTATTGTCGGTATTCCAGGTAATGTATACCAATAAGTCTTTTTGATCACCATTGTACTTTGTATTGTTTACCCAGGTTTCCAAAGTACCAATACGGCCCTTAGCATATTCTTTGAAGAAGTTTACCTTAGAAGCCGTGATTTTTCTCAAGAACCTTAGATAGTCCAAGGCTGAGATTAAACGAAAATCTTTGTGATCCCAGTCATTCCATTTAGCCTGTAGAATTACCTCGTAATACAAAATGGCCAACTCATATTTACCCATTTGATCTAAAGCCTGGGCAATCAACTGATAAGAAGGAGGTTGATAGGGACGAAAATCAATCAACTTTTTGAAAATAAAATAAGTATGCTGAGGCATATCCCATTTCATCGCCGAAAACCCT
>DMXI01000367.1 GCA_003483885.1 Microscillaceae bacterium | reverse complement strand
GTCAGTTTTCTAAGAATCGGGGAAGCCAACAATGGCAAAAGTGGGTGCTGCTCAACGCCGAAGATTTACAAGCCATGGAGCGTGAAGGCATTCGTCGCAATTGGCTTACCGAACAAGGTCTCAAAGCACCCAAGGCTCTTCAGAAGTTGGCCCAAAACGAAAGAATGGCGGTAGAAAAACGCTTGGCTAACTTTAATCAAAGAGACCAAACCTGGCAAGATATTTCTGAAATTCCGTGGGAAATAGAGTACTTCGTAGAACAACGTCAAGTAAAGAAAGAAATTCAAAACCTTGCCTTGATGATTTTAGCCCCTTTGGCGCTGTATGGCTTTTTATGGCTGAGTGTAGCAGGTTACCTTATGGTAAAAGTGGCGTTAGGAGTCGTTTGTTTGGTGTATGTAAGTAATTTTTTACGCAAAATACTTCACTATCGTACCTTGGTAAATTGTGATGAGCCTATGTTGAAAGCCAACAGTGAAGAAATCAAGTTTTATGATGGAAAAACCGCTTTACACTTACCTTGGAAACGCCTAGAATCGGTATTGCTGCAAGGCAAAGATTTAAAAGTGATCTACCGGGATGATTACCTAACTTCTATCAAACGCAAGAAAGATAAAACGGAGCACCTAGACCTGAAGTTTTTGTACATTCCTCATCAGGAGCGTTTCGAAAATTTGTTAGGGTTTTATCAGCAGCGTTTTATCAAGTATCGCTCAGGTAGCCCAATGGTAGAGCCTGTGTAGTGTCTGGTAGCTATTTATTGGCCTTTGGTTATTGGTCCTTGGCTTTTAGCTAGTAAATCACATTTTGAATCAATAGCATATACTCGTTATCAAAGGATTAACAATTGGGTAGTTAGCGGCAGGTCATTGTCTACAGTTCTTACTTCTAACAACCAAATAAATAACTTACTAACAATGAGTGTATTATAATCATAAAAACGCGATTTTAAATTTGGTAACGCATGCTGGAACAGCCGAAAAAAGCCAACGACCAAGAGCTAAAGGCCAACGGCTGTCAGGTGCTATTGACTATCAACTCCCAACTACACACTACAAGTTCTAATTTTTACTCTTTTCATAGAATACTATTCAAACTTTTACTGAAAGAAGTAGCTCATTTGGGCTGCTTCTTTTTTTATGGCACCTACACTGGGTTTTCGGAAGTAGTGGGGGTAGATTTGAGCTTGACTTTGTCGGTATTTTTGGCGCGTTGCTTTAGCTGTATTAGTCGAACAAACACTACCACTACCAATCCTAAAAACAGGATGGAAGCACCTATAGCGATGTTGCGCCAGCGGTTGCGTTCTGCAATCATTGCCTCAAGAGCTTTGTCCTTATTGGCAAGCAACAGGCTTTTTTCCTTTTTTTCGGTTTTAAACTTGCTTTGAAGCGAGGTAATTTTGGCCAGGCTCTCGGAGCTAAACAACGAATCGCGGAGAGTAGTGTAGCGTTGGTAATATTCATAAGCCCGTTGGTAGTTTTCGTTTTGGGCATACGCCTTGGCAATGTACTCATAGGCTTCTTTTTCATATTCTTTGACGCCTATCTCATCGGCTATACGCAACCCTCGGCGCAAATACACCAAGGCTTGTTTCACATCTCCCCTGCTCAGATAGGTTTGCCCAATGCTATTGAGTGAGGCAGCTTCTCCTTTGCGGTCCCCAATTTCGGCCTTGATCTTCAATGACTGGGCGTGGTATTCCAATGACTTCTCGTAGTTTTTCAGGTTTTTATGTACAATCCCTATGTTATTAAGCGCAATGGCTTCACTGTTTTTGTCTTCTAAAGCCTGAAATATTTTAACGGCTTGCTCATAATGATCCAAGGCTTTTTGATACTCTTTGGCATCATCATATATAGCTCCCAGATTGGTCAACGCCCCAGCAATGCCATCCTCTAATTTGGCTTCCTGGCTTACCTTGAGTGCCTGTTTGAAGTAAATCAACGCTTTGTCGTTTTTCTTGATCTTTTTGTACACAATCCCGACATTATTTAGTGCAAGTTGCAAGCTGTTTTGGTCGTTGAGGCGTTCGCTGTACTTCAAAGACTCTAGATAATATTCCAATGCACGATCATAATCGGCCTGAATAAAATAAATAGACCCAAGGTAACGCAAGCATTCATCAATACGAGAGGCATTATTGGCTTCTTGGTATATTTTATAAGCTTTTAGTAGCTGAGGAACGGCTTGGTCATATTCTCCCAAATAATAATACACCACACCAATAGAACTTTGTGCGTAAGCAAGGCCATTACTAGATTTGGCTTGTTGGCTATATTCAATGGCTTGCTTGTAGTGACTCAAGGCTTTTTTATAGTTATTTTGGTATTGCTCTACATCCCCCAAATCGCTCAAGCTACGAGCAATCATTTCATCATCTTTGAGTTTTTGGGCTAGATCTAATGCTTGTTGGGCGTAGGTATGGGCCTGGTCCAGGTTGTCTACCGATAAGTAACTTACCAGGTCCTGAAGGATGGCAATCTTTTTCTCATCCGAAGTGGTTTTGGTTAGTTGAGCTTTCCAAATGGCTACCGAATCCTGTTGCCCTATTGCAACAGTATTGATACTCCATATATACCAAAAAGCAAGCAACCACACTCCTTTTACAGGATTAAAAGGAAGTTGTTTCATGCGAAATGTTTCTAAGTGCTATTAATTTTTTCAGGTGTCAAGGCGACGAGTCACAAGGATTTCACCGCAGTCATTAGTGCATGTAAGTTTGGGCTTTTTTTAAAAATTTACAAATAATTTGGTTAATTTGAACAATACAATCAAGGGATTGAAAATGTAGACAGGCTTTTTATTTCTATGGTTGAATTGTTGTATTGGTAGAGCATATATTGCAAAACCCCACAACAGTTGACCAGCACAGTGTACACCAAAGCTTTCTACTGGCACGTGGCTGCTCTATTAACAGGCCATCTATTTAATCTCTGACTATTCAAAAAATTAGCACATTGGAAAACACAACAAACGACCAAACTACCCAACCAAAGGGTGATAATCGACGATCGGCTCTTAAAAAACTGGCAGTAGCTGGTGCCGCAGCCGTACTAACGCCCTCTATTTTGGTAGGTCAAGACAATCAATATAAAATTGTAATAAAAGGTGGGCGGGTATTTACCCAAGGAGCTTTAAAATCGCTCAATGTAGGGATTACCTATGGCGGTAAACTTAAACTAAGCGAAGCGCCTCTGGAAGGGCGTACCGTGATAGATGCCTCTAGTAAAATTGTAAGTCCGGGCTTTATCGATATTTTAGGAGACAATGCCAGTAACCCTAAACAAACTTATCGTTTATTCGAAAAGTATAAGGTGAGCGATGGCGTGACCACTGTATTGCAAATGCACGGAGGAGCGATGTTTCCCCGAAAATTTCACCAATATTTTGATCGGGTACCTCATTATACCAATTATGGCGTAAGTATTTTTGTGATGCGCCTGAGGCTTCGCTATCCACTATCCAAGCGCTACTACTATGTAGAGCAAGGCCTTGAACAAGGAGCTTTGGCAGTAGCCCATAGTATGGAGTACCAACCAGACACTACCTATGCTGAAGTATTGCAATATGCCAAGTTGGCTAAAAAATATGACCGCCCATTATTTTTGCATTTACGCTATTCTGACGAAAAACGAGAGCTTGAAGGGGTAAAAGAAGCCATTCGCTTAGCGCGTGAATCGGGAGGAGCACGTGTTCATATTGACCATTTGCACTCTACTGGAGGTACTTTCAATATGGCCAAAGCACTTGAGATGATCCAAAACGCCAACAATATGGGGTTAGAGATTACCTGCTGTGTATACCCCTATAGCTACTGGGCTACTTATATTGTATCTAAACGATTTGCTCCTGGCTGGCGCAAGCGATTTGGTATGACTTATACTGATTTAACCGTAGTAGGAACTGGCAGAAAGATTACGGCACAAACTTTTCCAGCGTATCGTCGCAAACATGGTGTGTTGGTAGCAGTACCTGAGGGCACTATGCCCTTTGAAAAAACAATTGACCTAGCACTTCAGACCGATTTTTGCATGATTGGTTCTGATGGAGGAATCCAAAGTGCTCCCCGAGCCAATAACCACCCTCGTGGGGCTGGTTGCTTTGCTACTGCTATCCGACACGGGATGGATATTGGTATGAGCCTCGAGAAAATTCTGGACAAAGTGACCACTTTGCCCGCTCGCTTGATGCGTCCGTCGCTCAACAACCGAGCAGTGTTGAAAGACGGTAACATTGCCGATGTTACTATTTTTGACCCTAAAACGATTCGCGGTAAGGCCAGTGTAACCAACCCAAATCAGTTTTCGGAAGGGATAGATACGGTCATTGTCAATGGAGACATTGCATATCAGAACAAGAAGTTATTGAAATCGACAGGGAAACCTATCATTTATAAAAGCTAACTTCAATTATAAATGATGAATTATTCGCTATGCGATACCAAGGCGTTAACTTATAGGCCATAAAAACTATCAATTCTGTAGTAATTCATCATCAATCACTAAAAATTGATAACTAAAACTTACTTAAATCTATGGATTACCAAACTGTAGCGAATAAGGTACGGGATTTTATTACTTTCAAAAATCAGGTGGATCAAATGAAGACTGAATTGGAAGAACTCGAGCAAAATCCTCCAAAGCTAGATAAAGACACCGTGACCTGGGAAGAAGCCATTGCTTATTCAGAAGGTAAAGAAAAACACGAAGCGCGCATTAAAGAGGTTCGTATGGGTATTCAAACCCGTATAGAGCTTACTCACGGCCGTGAAGAAGAAATTGGCAAATTACTGCCGATTCAAGATCATTATATCTTATTTAAAATCATGATCAACAACGAGGAACAAACCTTTAAGATTGGCTATTTTCCTAGTAGTTATGGTTTTAGAATGGAAAGAGTAGTAGATGCCCCACCACCTGCCCAGAATACGGTGGGGTAATTACTTGTAGTTATGGCTGAATTGCTATATGGTTAAATGGTTTCGTAATGCGTTCTCATTTAACCATATGAATGTTTTTTGTGGAAACATCATCAATTCTATAGTTAATATCACTCCCACAAAATCTTTGGTTCAAAATACCTAACCTCCTACGATGCTGTCGATCTTTTTACAATCTACGTTTGATCAAATTATTTACAGTCGTTTTCAGGGCAATACTGTACGTCAGTATTTGATTTTTTTTGCGTACCTGATAGGCGGTATCATCATTGGCCGTATTTTGTATTATGTGCTCAAGAAGTATGTGCGTCGCATCACACGTAATACCAAAACCAATATCGATGACATCATCATTGATATGATAGAGGAACCTCTGGTGGCTTTGGTCGTGATTGTAGGGTTTTATTTTGGCTATCATCAGCTTACGCTGAACGTGCGCATCTATAAACTTTTCACGCATACGACGGATAGCTTCTTCACCATTACTATTGCCTGGCTAGTGATTAGGGTGATAGATCGCATTTTGGCTAGCTATCGCAGCAAGAGAACTCATCTTACCGAAGAAAAAAACGAGTTGTATGACCATGTGCTTCCACTTTCCCGAAAGATTATTCGTTTTACGCTAATCGTCATTACGCTGATTATTATTATCAACAACTTTGGCTACAATGTTACCTCTTTGGTGGCCAGTTTAGGAATCGGAGGATTAGCAGTGGCACTGGCGGCTCAGGAACTCTTAAAAAATGTTTTTGGGGGGATTACCATTATCAGTGACCGTCCCTTTAAATTAGGAGATTATGTAGAAGTTAACAATTTTGAAGGAGTGATAGAAGAAATCGGCCTTAGGTCTATCCGTTTAAAAACCTATGAAGGGTATTTGGTGACTATTCCCAATCACTTGATCACTGAAACTTCGGTCAAGAATTACAATCGTTACAAAATTACCAGACTTATTTTTACGATTGGTCTTACGTATGGTATGAGCAATCGCCAAATAGTAACTGCTAAAAAATTGGTAGAGGAAGCCTTGGATCAAACCAAAAGAGTGATAAAAGGTACTTATGAAATAGAATTTATCAATTTTGGAGATTTTTCACTCGACTTATACATTGCTTGTGACGTGGCTTGTAATATCCCTCCATTACGACGCAAAGTACAGGACTCTATCAATATGAAAATTAAACAGGCTTTTGACAAAGAAGGAATCGATATTGCCTTCCCTACTCAAACAATCGAATGGAAAAGAGCCGATTCTTAAAGACTACTTTGGCAAATTATACGTTCTAGTAATTATTGACTTCGCCTTTGACAGGTTCAAAAACATAAACATTTTTAAGCGAACTTTGATTTTTATATTTAAACACAAGAGTTTAGCTCTATTTTTAAACAAGCACGACAAAGTGTTCAAAATGTCCAGGTAAAGTCTAAATCATACATCTTTCTTGGTAATGAATTGTGCTGGAATCACAGTTACAGGTTCACTTTTTGCCTAACATCGGTTATTAAATTGTATATTTACCCTCATTACATTCAGGTGTATACAGTCTATTATTATCTAAACAGGTTATTTTTTTACATCTCCTATTTCCAATGAAATTAAAAACACGCAAAACCCCAAAGCTCATCACTATTTTTGGTTTCCTATTGCTCATAGGGATATATACTCCGGTGCAAGCCCAATATGTGTCGCCAGTATATACCGTAGATAGCGACTATGATGGTGTACCCAATGTTAGGGATAAATGCCCAACCACTCCCGAATTGATCTCAAATCTTGAATTGGCCAAACCTATCACTTTTAAAGGGCAAAAAATAGTGGTAGTATTTAGAAATGTACGCAAAAATTTCGAAACACGCCGCCGTAAGTTACTGATTAAGAAAAGTCGGGAATTAAAAAAACTACGAGGGGCAGACGAAGCTAAACGTGCCAGTGTCATTAGCCGCTTGCGAAAACTGGATAGCCTCATTCGTCACTCGTCGGTATATGAGGTAGAAGTGGCTGTAAATGGCAAAAAAGAGATTTTGCCCATCGTAATAGAGGTAGACGAGTTTGGTTGTTTGCCTGATGCCGATGGTGATGGCATTCCTGACTTGGTAGACAAATGCCCTGATAAACCTGGTCCTAAAAAACTAAAGGGTTGTCCTCCTCCTAAGCGTAAAGACCGTGATGGAGATGGCACTTACGACGAAGACGATTTATGTCCTGATAAGCCAGGCCCCAAGAAAAACAAGGGATGCCCTGAAATACTCCAGCAACAAGAGGTTGATATTTTGAAAAAGGCGAGTAAAGTGTTATTTGCTTTCTCAAAAGCTGATATTAAGCCAGTATCTTTCCCTATATTAGATGAAGTAGTGGTGCTTCTAAAAAAATACCCCAAGTCTAATATTCACTTGGAAGGACACACCGATAGTGTAGGAAAAGATGCAAACAACCTTACACTATCTAAAAACCGAGCTGCCTCAGTAAGATTGTACTTTATCAACAAAGGTATTACGGCTCAACGTATTACCAGCGAAGGATACGGCGAGTCTCGCCCCATAGATACCAATGATACCGCCAAAGGGCGACAAAATAATCGTCGGGTAGATATGGTCATGTTTTTTGGTACTAAAACCACCAAAACCATCCGAAAGAACAAGAAATAAATACCCAAACAAACTTTCTTGTTATAAAAGCACTGCCCAATGCAACATTGTATTGGGCTTTGTTTTTGTAAAAATTAATGATAATGCTTTTATCTTGCGGTATGGTTTCGCCTCGGATAGATGTATTTGCAGTTTTAATATTTTTGGGAGTTATACAAGCCTTTTTTATCGGCCTGGCCCTGGTCGGGGGCACCTCCCGCAAAGCCATTCCTAATCGTTTTTTGGCTGGTTATCTGATCATTAATGCCTCTACGCTGCTTGAGATTTTCCTTTGCTATAGCGGATACATTATTTACGCCCTACATTACTACGATGCCTCAGAGCCTTTCAACTTTGCTTATGGTCCTATTTTATTCCTTTATATCTATGCTTTTCTACATCAACAATTACCCAAGCGTTGGTGGCTGCATTTTCTGCCACTAGGCTTGTATGTCTTATATGCACTCTTCTTTTTTGTGCAATCGGCCGATTACAAATACAACGCTTTTTTGAGCGCTTATCATCCTGAAATGCCGCACATTATAGCGCAAGAGTTGCTTAGTGAAGATCCTCTCTCTATAAAAAAATACATCAATTTAATCTCTATTCTCTTTAATGGGGTGTATTATAGTCTTATTTTAAGGCAGTTCAACCAACACATTCGACAACAACAGGCAAATTTTTGGAAGCCAACCTCTCCCAAGTTGCGCTGGCTTAGAAACTTGTTTTTATTATCACTACTCAATTATGGGCATTGGATATACCGTACTTTTTTTGTGTACCAGGACTTACAGGATTACACCAGTGCGGCGATGAATGCTGCGGTAATTTATTATATCAGTTTTACGCTTTTTCAACATCCCGATATTTTCAGAAAACCAGTTTTTTTGCCTCCTAAAAAAGATAAAGCAGACAAATACCGTAAGTCTAGCCTTAGCGAAGCAGATAAAACACACCTCTTACAAAAACTACTACACTTTATGGAAACAGAGAGGGTATACCGTGATAATTTGCTTTCGCTGTCTCAACTTGCCAAAATAATGGCTACTTCTCCACATAATATTTCTCAAGTGATCAATGAGCGTTTACAAAAAAACTTTTTTGGACTATTGGCATACTATCGAGTGGAGGAAGCCAAACAAATCTTGACTGATCCTACTCAGCAAAACTTGACAATAGAGCAAATTGCAGAAATGGTGGGCTATAACTCTAAATCGGCTTTTAATAATGCCTTTAAGAAACTCGCTGGTGAAACTCCTTCTAGTTATCGGAAAAACTTTTCACCGCAATAAGTCACTGTTTATCAGTTGACTTACAAAAAACATTCTATTTTTTTTACCTCTCTCCTACTCCCTTTTTGATTGCGGTCTGTCTTATTAATGAAAACACTGACAAAAACTACTTTTTAACACTATGAACTAATTAAAAAAATTTCAGACAAACCTACTCCCTTTTTGATTGCGGTCTGTCTTATTAATGAAAACACTGACAAAAACTACTTTTTAACACTATGAACTAATTAAAAAAATTTCAGACAAACCTACTCCCTTTTTGATTACGGTTTGTCTTACTAATGAAAA
>DMXI01000369.1 GCA_003483885.1 Microscillaceae bacterium | reverse complement strand
CAGATATGGCTTTACTGAAGTTAGTCTATCTAGTAGTGAAAAATATTGAACAGAAATGGACTCAACCCCTTCATAAGTGGAGCCCCGTTATTTCGCAGTTACATATTAAATTTGGAGAGCGAGTAAAAACTGCACTCTCCTAAATATTATCTGACACAGTTAGATGAAGGGCCTCAAAGTTACTGTCGCTTATAATTTACCTTCTCAACCAAATAAAGGCTGAAGAAATAATCAACACTTTAGCTTAAAAGTTTGGTATTTCTCATCATTAGAATCAAAGCTGTCATCACGGTCACGAGGCACATCTACTCAAGGCTACTATCATCACTATAAATTGTTTTGCTCGTTTTATCATTATTCGTAACCTAGTTTTCTCCCTCTAAATACTTCCAAATATGCCGAGTCAAAGCCTCTATTTCTACTCATCCATACCCGACTTCTTTGATTTTGAGTTGTATTACTTCATACTCGGTACAGTGGTCTAGCATTCCTCGTATCCCTGCATCAAGTTTGGTTATGTCACTCCCCCAATTACTTAAATTTCCATACCCTAGACTTGATTTTGTTGGTCTTTTGAGATTGTGGCAAAGCAACCTGTACCAGTAATAAGAGCAACAACACGCTATTTTTCTTGGCCCAATATATCAGGCTCATTTAACTACTGAAAGCGTAAAGTAAATATCTATCCTCTGTAGCTTTGGGTTCGAAGCCTGACTACCCTCTGCCAATCTATCTCCCTCTCCTGACAAAGTGCCCGAGATTACGTATCCCGGCAAACGCTTGACAATCAGACGATATACTTCCTCAGCCCTTGTTTGAGTCAAACAACGCTTTAGTAACTTATTTGAAGCATTTTGAGGCAATCCAAAATTCTTAATCAATTTACGGCGGTATTTATTAATAGGACTCCCATCAGTATAGGCTACCACCTTTACCTGAATCACTATTTCAGTATTCTTATAATACTTTTTTATCCTCTTTTTCACCTCAGCTACTAGCTGTTGTATCCGCTTTACTCCTGATCGCTGAGTAACCCTAGGTTCATTGAACCTAAAAATACTTTCCTCCAAAGATTCAACTTTCATTACAGGAGGTGGTAGTTTCAGATAAGTCGATGCATTTTCTTTCACCCGTTTCACATAATCATCTACAACTTGATTCATTGCAAATACTTGATTGGTTAAGGTTTGACTCATTAGAATAAAACCTTTATGAGATAAACGTGGCAAATCTTGAATCAGAGCGTCTGTCCATTGTTGAAATTGCTCATTATAACCACTTTTACCTGGACTTTTTCTTTGTAAATATTGTTGCAATAGGCCTTCCATCATAGGTACCCAGCCCCCTCCCTCCAAAGTCAGTAAGGAATCCTTGAGCATAGCCAAAGTGTCAAGAAGTTTGGCCCTATTTTTTTTACGTTCAATAATTGAACGTCTTAGAGCAATTTCTTTTTTTAAGGAATCATTACCAACCTCTAACAAGCCGTCTTTTATTGCTAGTCTATTGATTTCTGCTTGTTCATTACTAGGCACAGATACATTTGACCCTGACTTACTTTTTCCTCCGTTACTTGATTCAGATGACTTTTTCTGACCAGCTTTGCAACCCACCAAACCTCCCAATACCAGTAAATACCAGATCATTAAATATGCATTACAATGTATCGCAACTATTTTCATTTTTTATTGATTTGCTGAACGGCTTTCTGGCAAAACTTAATTCTTTGGTTGATTGCTTTTACCTCCATTGGGTTAAATTTAAACTACCCCGAATTAATTTTTTGATGATACAACTTCTCCAATTCATTAAACCCCCAAGTAAGCTTGTCTCTAGCCAAAGGGTTATCAATACTCTCATTTTTGAGAAGTACCTGAATTTGTCGCTCAAAAACGCTCAATTTCTCTTTGATATAAAATGCCTCAAGTCCCTGTTTGATATTGGTAATCCTCATTCTTTTTGTGGAATACCAACTTTTACGTGCCATCAGTCTAATATTTATACTGTCTTGACGACTAAATACGCTGGTTTTATTGATATTTTGCTTTTTGAATCGCTTGATTTCTTTAGAGAGATCACAAAGTTTTTTTTCTTTAAATTCTTTTCTGAATACCTTTTCTATCCATTTTTTACCCTTAATTTTTTGATTCTTTATAGACACATAATCATCTGGCAAATTACGTCCCTCTCCCGGCATTCGATTAGACATTGTATGTAAGTTCAAAAAAGTATAGTCCACTTCGTCTTCGTTTTCTGTGGTCAGAAAATTAATTTTTCCAATGACCGCAATCTGAAATTCGTATTTAAGGGTCTCACTCACTTTTTGGGCAATTTCTTTGTCTTTAGCAGTAATTTCATTGTGTACTTTGCTCCTCTCTGGATCCAAAATCACTTGTATCT
Source organism: Microscillaceae bacterium (assembly GCA_003483885.1). Lineage (GTDB taxonomy): Bacteria > Bacteroidota > Bacteroidia > Cytophagales > Microscillaceae > Microscilla. Next base: position 13,973 of record DMXI01000369.1, on the reverse strand, counting down.
GTCTCTCCACGGCATGGATGTTGGTGGGCTTGTATCCTACTTTGTTGATGTTAAGCCATTGCTCGGCATACATTACTTCATAAGCTGGACACTCTCCTATCAATAACTTTATTACTTTCCGAATATTGTTTTACACATTTGGATTGTTGATTCCCTCTCCTAACTCAAACTTCCACACGACTACCTTCATCTTTTCCATTGGCTTTGATTGAGCAAAAGCCCCTTGAGCAAGTATTAGAAGTAAAAAAAGCTATTTTTCATTTTGTATGAGTTTTGGTTAAACGATGTAACCCTCATCGCTTGGTCTTGTTTACCGTTATAAATAGGGATACATCTACTTTGCGTAGTTTGGGGTTATTGGCTGTATTGCCTCTAGCCAATACACTGCCCTTGCCCACTACGGTTCGGATGACATTATAATTGGTAAAATACTTGGCTATGATCTGGCATATGGCCTGGGCTCGCAACTTGGACAAACACTGGTTCAAGTCCTTTTGAGGACTGTTCGCAGGCATGTTACAAGCTTGAGCAATCCTCAACCTTGAAGCCCGGATAGGGCTACCATCCGTATACCCTGTAACTTTAATAATGAGCGAAATATCCTCGTCCTTATACCCTTCAAACCGTGCGTCTTTTCTAAGTTTTCTCATTTTTGCTACCAATTCTCTCAACACATCTGGGTCACGTTTGCGGGTAATCTGAAAAGCTCCTGACACAAAGAAAGCATCGGTGGAGAAAGTTGCCTCCTGGGTAAACTTCTCTTGTTTTAAATAAGTCGTATAATTTTTTTTTACCTGAGCCACGTAAGCATCCACCGTTTGATCCATCTTAGACACTCGCTCTTCCAGTCCTCGAGTATTTACCACAAACCCTTGATTGAGTTGCTTTGATAATTTTTGGTGTTGTTGCTTCAGCGAATCATAGGCATCGGCCAAGCGTTGGTATCGCGTTCTCAATTGGCGGGTGATGGTATCAAACGATGCCCATACGCTGTTTGGGTGCCCATTGATGTAATCTAAAGCCTCTTGCTCCATCAAGGTCACCTGTCGGTGGGTGAGGGCCAGGCGTTGGCCCATTCCCTGATTGGTACGGGCTATTTTATCCAGCTCTTTTTTTTGCAACCGATGGGCATTTAAGAATGACTTATTGTTGGCTAGCTTGGTCGTTTTGCAACCGAATAGTACAAATAAGCCCAGTATCGATAAAGAAACATAAGTAATCTTGAGGCGTTTCATTTTGTTATAAGCTTGTTTAGTTTATCTACAAAACCCTATATTTCTCCCGATCATCAATCTACTCGGTTAGCGCCTATCTTTGCTTGAGTTACTCAGTCGTTGGCTTTTGCATTGGACTCATTTCATAATTCGCACATTTGCCAAGTTGACTCACCAAAGTCCTATTGAAGGTCTCCTGAATAGCTTTATTAGTCACATATGCCACAGTAAAACCTCAAAGCAACTTTGGTGTGACTGTGCCTAATATCCTGCATACTTACTAATTTAATTTTTAGGCAATTTAGCGAATGGAATCTTAGATAAGCGAAACGAAACGTCTACTTTCCTTAGTTTAGGATTGTCAGAGGTATCGCCCTTCGCCTCTTCATCCCCTTTTCCGTCCACATATTTGGTTACTCTATAACCGCTAAATTTAGCTAAGACAAAACGTGCCACTGCCTTGGCTCTTAACTTTGACAGGCATTGATTCAATTCCTGATGGGAAGTATTAAATGGCAGGCCACAAGCCTGAGATATTTTGGCCCGCGACTGATGGATGGGATGTCCATCAGTATAACCAATCGCTATTACCTTTAAATAGAGCTGGTCATCTCGTAAATTTTTAAACCGCTCCCGATTACGTAATTGTCTTACTTTTTGTAGGTATTTCTCTACCCTTTTCTTCTTATCATAATAATTTACCCTAAACTCGCCAGGACCAAAGAAAATATCAGCAGGAAGATGAATATCTACTGTCGAGTTTTTTTCTTTCAGATAGTCTCCATAGTTGGCTTTAACCTTTGTTATATAATCGTCTACTAACCCATTCATCGTAAGCACTTGAGTATTCAACTTTTGGGTATTTACTACGAAGCCATCCTTCCATTTTTGCTGTAAATTCTTATATTGTTGCCTCAGTTCCTGGAGCTTTTTCTCCAATTCCTGATAGTTTTGTTTCAGTTTTATGATAACAGAGTCATAGGTAGCAAGTGCACTGTTCGGAAACTCTTTGATATAATTTCTAAAATCTTTTTCCATCATAACTACCTGATGTTCAGCCAGCCTTAATCTTTTATCTAAGACATCAGCCTTATCACCTGCCTTTTCTAAACTTCGTTTTTGTTCTTTACGGGCACCAATTGCTCCATCGTTTTTATTTGGCTTAAAACTCTTACAGCCTACCAACGAACAAAGGCATAATGCAATTAAGAAAGGATAGAATTGTTTCATAGGATTTATTCTCTACGGAGTGAGTTTAATTTGCCAATAAATTCTTCGTAAAATGATATATTTCTTCGGAGGTCTTGGGTATTTTTTCCTCGATTATCTAAGATAGTCATCAAATAGTTAGTGGTTTTAATTAATATTCTCAAAACCTTGATGATTTTTTTGGTCAATTGAGGAGACCTTACCTCGCTTTTGAGCAGTTCATTTCCTCCGTTGTTGAAATAAATAATTTTCTCTTGGTAATAATATTGTTGAAACATCTCAGGAATGTCTACTCTCACCTCACCTGCATCCAGGTACCGCCATTCTTGAGCTGCCACTTTGCGCATTTGTTGGTTTACTTCTTCTATTTCTTTGTTAGTCAGTTGGCCAGGGTCAATTTTTTTGACTTTGGGTACCACAATGTTGGGGCAAAGCTTCTTCAGGCTTAGGGCAAAGTCTTCCTCTACATAGCTGATATTCTTTACTTGTTCTTGACTGAAAAAAAGTAAGTCTGAATGAATGTGTGTCAGGGTGGCCATATCAATAAAGGCAAAGTAAATTTTGTAGGCATTGTCAGTATTTCTTTTGGTTCTATCATAAGTCACCTTCCCTACCACGGCTACCTTGCATTGATGCTTTTTGCCAAAATTTGCGACTTGCTTAAGTAACTTTTTAGAAGTGCGTTTGGGGGCGTCATACACCTTCCTGAGATCTAATAAAATATCCCTGATCTCGCTGATACGGCTTGGGCTACGTTCCACTGAGTTTACATATTTAAAGGCATAATCTTCACACTTGCTCACCTGGCTGATCAAAGCTCCCGCCAAGTCTCGTTGGGTTTTGTAATCTATGCTTCCCGCCACCGCAAAATCCCAAAACACCCCAAGGGTTTGAGTATAGCCTAACTGACAGAAACAAATGATTAACAAAGCCAATATCCAGTTTTTCATATGATGAATTTTTAATGAACCTTTCTTAGTTGTTGAATATAAGTCCTATAAGTAATGATACGCCTTGAAATTTGATTAATATAATTTGCATACTGGCTACTCTCGCTTAAGCGTTGTTTCAGTTCTTGGGAATCCTTCACCAGTGCTTTCAATGTCTTGATCATTTTCTGAATAATTTGAGGAGTTTTCACTCCGCTTTGTGCCAATAAAATGAACTTATGTTGGAAGTAATTAATTTTTTCGGACAGATAATAAGGTTTATACATTGCAGGTACTGGTGCTAGGGTATTACCTTTCTCAAAGTATTTCCAATCCTCTCTTACCCGTTCATCCAAATCCTGTTTGTCAAGTGGAGAGACATCAAATTGATTATCAAACTGTTTAAAATCATCTTTAACCTTTGGTTGATAAGGCAGGCATTTAATTTCTTCATCTAATCTTTTCCTAATTTTTTTCTGAATTGCTTTGATATTACTCATTTCATTTTTGGCAAAAACTATGTAAAAACTAGGCAGATTTTTCCCTCCATCATCAGGATTAAGATTTGAAAAGGCTCTCAAATTGACAAAATCATAGAAAACATTATACTCTTTATTATTTGTGTTATCTGAGACATCTCCGATAACCGCAACGTGATAGTTATTAGCAACCATTTTATCTATGATCTCCTGTTCTTTATCTGTGGGTATCCTTAAACCTTTTATTACTTGACGAATGCTCTTGGCAACGGCCAAAACATTGGTAATTCTAAATCCAACTCTATTGCTTCTTAACCATTCTTCTACATACATCAATTCATAATTTTGACATTTACTTAGATTTATCTTGGTATTTCTTCTGATGTACATCTGAATATCCTCATTCGTAATGCCATCTCGCAACTCGAACTTCCAGATGACCATTTTGGTCTTGCTTTGGGCCAGACTCACCCAATAGCTACTTATAATTAGTAAAAGGATTAGTAAGTATTTCATCATTAACAATTAATAAATTCTAATGTAGTATCTTGGTCAATGCTTATAGTCTTCGAACAGGCACTTTTGCCATTGGTAGCATATACATCTATCTTGGCATTGATAGAGGTAGGTATTCTAATCACTTTGTAAAAAAGGTCATCTTTTACCATCTCTGGCACTTGTCCATTTACTTTTACTTCAAAGCCGTTATAAAACTTTGAGTCTACCAAGATTTTAATGGTGTGCGTTTTCACCACAGGTATGGGTTTGGGATGAGGCTGTGGGGCAGGTTTAGGATTTGGGTCAGGCTCTATAGTGGGTACATCTGTTAACAGCTCTATTACTACTTCTTCCACTTCATATACCCCATCGTATAATTGTGTTTTATTTAAGTAAACAGGGTAGCGGCGGGGCTTATCTCCTTTTAACTCCAATACATACTCCAAAGCAGCACCTTTTTTCCATCTTACTTGTCTGAGCGTAAATCCGCCTTCTCCATTGACCAAAGTCTTGGTGCTAGTTTGCCCTTTGATAAAAACTGTTCCCTGTTTGGTAACTCGTTTGCTGGTAGCAGCATCCACAAAATATCCCCGAATATTTATTAGGTTAGATTTAAGTGTGTCCCCACTTGGTGTATCTCCAGGTGTTGTAAAATACTTTCCAGCCAAACCACCTCCTACTATTATTGCCAATGTCAGCAAAATTATGAATGGATTTCGCTTAGGCTTCTTCATCTTTTCCATAAACTTTATCAAAAGCTGTTGTATGTTCGGCTTACTATTTTTGATGTACCAATTTTTAAGTTGCTGGTATTCCTCCTCAACCTTGACGGGCAAAGTAATATCATCCATCAATTCAAAATAAGTAACAAACTCTTCTTTTTTTAAGCAGTCAAGGGCTTGCTCAATTTGATCTTCCGTAATCATCGTTGGCATAATTCATAGTAAAAAGTCACAAAACAATCAATAACACTTTTAGAATGAGAGAATCTGATGACCTTTTTTTAAAGCATCATCAAACAAATTACGAGGAGATTTGGAGAAAATTATGGGTGAAATGGAGGTTTTCCAAAGGTTTTAGCATTGTTGCCAAAGTGTTGAAAAATTACTGAGAATTGACAATATGTTGAAAAAAAATTGAATAAAATTAGGAAAAACCCTTTTAAAAGAGGAAATTATCAACTGAATATTTACGAACAAAATGCCCCGTGACTATGCTTATAAATCCCAATACAGGAAACAGTTACCAATTTGATATCCAACAGGTTTTAGACGAATTAGATAAGGTATATGGAATCAATAATAAAACACTTGCCAAAAAATACTTTAGTAGAACTGGTGGTTGGATTACCAAGCAAAAAGCTCATGCAAAGTTAGCAGTAGCTAAACGGTTTTTAGAAAAAATTGAGCAGATAAGAGATCGTTTGGCAACTCCAACACACAGCAAGCAAGCTATAGAAATAATAAATCCAGATGACAATCACCCTATCAAGCGTGATTTCACCCTATCAGAACTTGAACTTAATGGTACCTATTGGGTATATAATTTGGATATCCACGACGAGGGAGTACAAGTCTCAAAATTGGTCATAGACATGCATTTTCAGCCTGCTGCAAAACTCACTTACATCAACCGAGATGGTAAATTAATAGAAAACAGTCCACTGGACGCCAATCCTATATCTCATGGCCACACTCTATTGGTATCTCACAACGATGAACCTTTGGTACTTACTATAGTGTTGTACTTAGGCATCAACAACCCACACTTGGTAACAGTACAAGGCTTGTACACCAACATAGACAATACAGGAAAGCCTTATTCCGGTACTATGGTGCTTCAAAGGATACCCAAAGCAATTGATAACAAGCACGATGTGATTGTATTCCCAGAAAACCCAGGAAGGAACCAAGACCATGATACCATTCCTGCCAAAATTTTGTATTATTTGTACAACCCTACAAATCCCATCCAATCTACAATTCCCGATATAGAACCCTTGTTTATTCATGGTACTTCCAAAGCCTTTGATCTACGCGATTTGGAGCTAAACCTACGCCCAGATTATGAGGCTCAAGCAAAATATGAAGGGAGGTACTTTTTACAGATTAGCGGCTCATATTTAGATCACGACATACCCTTTCGAGATGCTCCTCAGTATAGCGACTTATTAATAAAAAAATATCCGTTTGAAATCTACAAAAACCCTAAAACTAATCAATTAGAGTCTAGGCTAAGAGTAAAAAACAAACGCAATAATTACACTGGCAAAATCTTAAACCAACATTTTTATAATGAAGATTACCTCCCAGTATTGATGTGTCAGAATAAAAATAAAATATTATTTTTACTCATATTCAAAGGGACTACGCCTGAACCAGCTAATCGCTTAATTGGCTTTTATACTACCCACCAACGCACCTCCAGGTCACTTGATCAAGGATGCTTTATACTTGAAAAGACCGAAATTCAATCCTTTGAATCTATGGAGTACGAACCTGTCCCCTTGAATAAACTCAATATTGAAAACAAACACGACGTAATTTTGGGAAACTTTTTGATTGGAAGACAAAAATACACTACCCAAAAAGACCTTTCTTATTACAATACTTTCCAAAACAAAGGAGAAGACGTAGAAAGCGATCCTCACTATAAGGCGTGCAAATACGCAGGAAACTATGCCGCTTATTTTTATCTGCAACAGGACAATGGCATCAAAGGGATCGCACGCAACATCATACAAATCAACCATTTTCATCAAATACTTTATTGGGGGCAAAAACAAGTAGCAGGTACTCAAAGCTTGCGGGGTTATATAGAGGATATAGGGCACCAGAATCTACATCTCCAAATAAGTGGAGAGGAAGATGGTGTACGTCGTGAAATCAGTTACTATGTCAAGACCACTGATTTGGAAAGTATCCCCAAAGAAGGGCATATTTTTGTGGGAGTCTACGCATTTGTCACCTCTCGAGAAATCAATCGGCCAGTGGCTGGAAGGGTCATTTTACAATATTTGGGTTTAGATTACATAGAAAACCCTCAGGCAGAATTTATAGAGCTACCCGAAACCGAGGAAACACGCCTACCTGCCGAAATAAAACAAGCTTTGACTGGTCACACCAATAACTTGATCACTTTTCCTCGTCATAAAAACAAAATCATTAGTAATCGTAATGATTTACGCCAAGAAAACTGCTTGGAAATCAACATGGGAGAGGTATTTTTCAGGAGTGCTTGTTATCTAAAGGAAAATAGTAAAGGCATCCCGGAAATCACTAAGGAACTTGAGCGTGCCATATTACACGGATACTCTCATAAAGCCAATATTGAAGAGTTTCTCAAAGCCGACAAAGAGATATTAAAAAAAATAAAAATTATGCCCCCATTAAGTCGTGCGTTACACAGAATAGGAATAAGTATTCTGTAAGATGGAAGCATTGTTACACTCTAATAAAACAAATGAGATTTGCTTTATTAAAATTTATTTTGGACTTTAACGAACGAATTCATCCGAGTACAATGTAAATGGAATCCTTGTTTGAGTTTTGTAGTATGTAAAAGTTTTATTTGGGGTTTATTTTAATACTAATAAAGATCTAAACACCAAATTAGAACCTTTTCAAATCCTCTGGCGAAGCATTACCATATTTGTTGGCAGGTATCAAAATATATACTCTTATTACTCAAATTCTAATCCTGGTAAAGTGCATTTAGGTAAGCCCTCATAGCATATCCGCAATCATGGGTCATGTGAAGTCTGAATACCAGTAATCCCTCAAGTTTACAAAGTGCCTAAGGTATACTTTACAAACACAACAAGCAATGAACATCTCACTAATTGCCAATTCAGGCATTCAGTTCTACAAATTTGATCTGGCCATCAATCCTAATGACGATGATGTAATACCCACTCAGGGATTTTTTGAAGACCTAAAGCCTACTGGGGTTACTACTGAATATGCTCGCCTTTTGCCAGATGACGACATTTGGATTACCAAAGCGGTACATGAGCACCATGTACAGGATGGTGTGTATAACCTTCAGGAGATCAAAGGGTTGGCGCTCAACGAAGACGATGAGTATTATAGCTTAAGTGATATATTAGACAGCCTGGAGGTATTTGCTTCAAAACAAGGTGAACACATTTGGCTACCAGTGCCCTATTTTAGGAAAAATGATGTAGGAAAAACCATGCGAGGGCCGTTTGCCTGGGCCAGGATGATGCTTAAACAAACCTCTGGCAAAAAGGATAAGGTGAAAACTTACAAGGTGATTTTGGCCTTTGATACCAAAATTGATGAAAGCGATGTTGAGGACAACGCCCTGAAGCTACAAGATAAAAACAAAGTTTTTGGCCTTTGTAACAATGAAGATTATCTATTGAACTTTTTGAACGGAGCTTACGGAGGAGAATGGATTTTTAGCTACATCCAGGGGATTTATCTCAAAAGAGAAGGCAAAACAATGGAGCAGCTGCATGGTGAGTTCCCCCAATTAAAATATGTAGGATTGTTCATTTACATGCTCAAATACTTTGAAGCTACTCATAAGTTTCCTGAAGTAGTAGTATATGATCATAACCAATCCGCAGTAGATGTAGACTTGGTGCTCGATGTGGGTAATGCCAACACTTGTGGGCTGCTATTTGAAAGCCCTAGCGAAAACAATGCTTCCACATTCAATTTTAACTCGGTCGAGAAGCTCAAACTCCAAAATTTATCCAATCCTGAGAAGGAATACCAAAATCCTTTCTCTATGCGTTTGGCTTTTGTAGAGACTCGATTTGATGCCATGTTTCTGGTAGAAGATGAAAACAACGAAGATAGACGAGAAAAAAAGTTTGTCTCAGTTCTTCAGGAGATGAAAAGCGACTATCGCAATTTTATATGGCCCAGTTTGTTACGACTGGGAGAAGAAGCCTCGCAGATTATCAGCAAACACAATCTAGACAAAGAAAAAGGGAAAGAAACAGCCAACCATTACTCGAGTCCGAAGCGATATTTATGGGATGATGACGCTTTTTCTTTATCCTGGGAATTTGTAAATCTTTATGGGCAAACCGAGAGTCGCGACGTATCGCTTGTAGAGATTACCACTCAGTTTAAGAGTGATGGAAGCTATGCTTATGATGGTAACTTTGGTAGCACGCCCAATTACTCACGAAAGTCACTGATGACTTTTGTCTATATTGAAATTCTGGCCCAGGCTTTTTCTCAAATCAACTCATTTGAATTTCGTTATCGTCATGGAAACCCCGAAAAACCTCGTAAGCTCCGAAGAATTACCATTACTTGTCCTACTTCTATTATTCAAAAAGAGCAAGTATTACTCAGAAAGTGTGCTGATGAGGCTTTGATTACGCTCGATCGTATTTTTAACACTCACAACCATCACTCTGAAGGCAAACCAGACATCAAAGTTATACCTGCTCCTAAGGAGCTAGCCAAAAACCTTTCTCTCGTCAAGGAACGTAAAGATTGGATTTATGATGAAGCCACCTGTGGACAACTGGTGTTTTTGTATGCCGAAATCTCTCAACGATATTTAAATAAAGCCAATATTTTCTTTGATATATATGGCAAAAAACGGGATGATTTGGGTGAAGAGCCAGGGACTGAAGAGAATGCCATTACGATTGGTTCGGTAGATATTGGAGGTGGTACTACTGATCTCATGATTTGTAGTTATCAATATGCCAAAGGGCAATCTCAAGCAGTTATTAAACCTTATCCCTTGTATTGGGAAAGTTTTAATCTGGCGGGAGACGATTTGCTGAAAGAAATCGTGCAACAGATCGTACTAGAAGGCAAAAGTACCAAACCAGAGGAATATGGAGCCATCGGGGTAATTGAGAACGCCGCTATTAAAGCTGGAGTAGAGGATGTTCCCAAAAAGATGCGCAACTTCTTTGGGCTTGATAGCAATAAGCAAGGCTATATGGCTCGCATGTATCGTAAAAACTTCATCGTGCAAGTAGCAGTACCAATTGCCTTGCGTTACCTGGAGCACGCATCTAAGGGTAAACCCTATGAAGTGGTAGGTTTTGAAGAATTGTTTCCGACAACTCCACCCAACCAAGATTTGATGAATTATTTCAATGCCCACTTTGCTCCACTCAAGTTTGAAGACATCAAGTGGAATTTGTCAAAGGAGCGGGTGTATTCTATTTTAGAGACTACATTTGACCCCTTACTCAAGCAAATCTCCGTAATTATGTCCGCTTATGGTTGTGATTTTGTACTGCTGGCGGGCAAACCTACTACCTTACCCAAAATCAGGGAAATGTTCATCAAGTATTACCCCGTTTCACCTGAACGTATCATTACCTTGAACAATTACCGAGTAGGTAGTTGGTATCCCTTTGCCGATGAATTAGGCTACTTCGAGGACCCCAAAACCATCGTTGCAGTAGGTGCTTTGATTGCTTTGATGGGTGGAAAAATAGATAAGTTAGATGGATTTAGGCTCAATACTACCCTTTTGAAGCGCCATCTTATCTCCACCTCCGACTATATCGGTTTGCTGGATAAGTACACACAAAATATAGATGAAATTTTTCTCACCCCTGATGAGCACAGTTATGAAGTTGAAATACACACCCTCCCAATGATTTTAGGATACAAGCAATTACCTAATAAAAACTACAAGGGTCGTCCCATATACAAGCTTGATTTTAACAACGAAGCCATTCTCCAAAAAATGTTGGAAAGGCAACCCGAATTGGGCAACAAACCCAACGAGCTGTCAGAGGCCATCGAAGAGTATAAAAATAACATCAAAAACCGAATGCCGCTCAAGGTAAAACTCAAACGTAATCGCTCTGAAAGCAAAGAGAAAATCGAGATAGATAGAATAAAGGATGCCAAACGCAACGAATTATCCAGACGTTTTTTGTCGGCCAATGTAATGACACTGCCAGAAGAAAAAGGGTATTGGCTGGATACTGGGGAATTTATTCTAAACATCAAATAATTATCTATTTAACTATTCGAAAATACCTGACAAGAAAACGAACAATTTATGGAAAGCATCTCATCAGATAAGCTAGAAAATATTGCCAAAAACACCCAAGAATTGATCACAGTAGTAAATGAAGGCGTGCAATGGGTGGCTCAACACCTGAAAGATGAAGATAAAGCTGATACCAATTATAAGATTAAACAATATCGTCGGCAATTGAAGAAAATCAAAGCAGTAGTGACTAACAAGCCTACCATTGCTTTGTTTGGCGCCAGCCAAGTGGGCAAATCATACATGGCCAATAACTTACTCTACAACAAAGAAAATAAACTGATGGTACACAACCATCAAGGCACTGATAATGCCAGCAATATTCAAAACGAGCAGGAAATTGACTTTCTGGTATACCTCAATCCCGAAGGAGGAGGAAAAGAAGCTACTGCCACTGTTACCCGTTTTACGGCTGATCAGGAAGATGACCCTAATAAACTTCCGGTAAAGGTGCGATTGTTTGATGCGAAAGATGTAGTGTGCATTCTTTGTGATACTTACGGCTCGGAATTTAAAGACAGCAATACGCTTTCTAACAAAGAGAAAATTCAGGCGCATATCGATTTTATCAAAAGTTTGCGCTCCCCAACCACCCAAGAAATATTGTCTGATGATGATATTTATGAAATCAAAGAGTACCTAGAGAGGTATTGGGATAAACAACAATATTTCTTGGAAAACCTGAAAGAGATGGGCTTTTGGGATTTTTTGGCCGACCACATCAAATACATTGCTCAGGCCAATTGGGTACAAGTGTTAGAAATCCTCTGGAATCACCATTCAGAAATCAGTGAAGTATTCAGCGTTATATTGACTTGCTTATCTAAACTCAAGTTTCGCAAGTTTGTTCGGGTAAAGTTTGACGCCATTGTTAGAAGCAGTGGCCGAAGCATTGTCAATGTGGTGACCTTGCTCCAGTACTTTTTCGAAGAATCGCATACATTTGAAATCCAATTAGAAAACGAACAAGGTCTCATAGATATTGGCGCAGGTAAGCTATGCTTGTTGGCCGCCGAAATCACTCTTAGTGTAGCCAAAGGTACTATTGAAAACCGGGATTTTATCAAAAATGTAGACATTATAGATTTTCCTGGTGCTCGGTCAAGGTTTGAATTATCGGAGTTGTCACAAGAAAATATCTCTAATATGCTCTTGCGAGGCAAGGTGGCTTATTTATTTAACTATTACTCCACCAACTTTCAGACAAATACCCTGGCTTATTGTGTGAAAACTGTGAAAACAGATGTACCTCAGATGCCTTCTCTGATAGAAAACTGGATTCATTATAATTTAGGAACTACTCCCGAAGAACGTACCCATAACCTGGCAAACCTTCCAGTACCTCCGTTTTTTGTAATATTTACCTGGTGGAATACCCAGCTTTTTGCCGAAAGAGCTACCAACGAAGATCCTACCGAGAGAGTAGCGGCGCAGTTCAGTACTTTGGTAAGTCAGGAGATTATGACTGATAAAAAATGGCCGCATCAGTGGGTTATTAAAAATGGTCAAGTCGTAAAGTTTCAGAATTATTACCTCCTGCGAGATTTTGAGCGTTCGGACGGTACTTTTAACCAAACTAACCTAATAGAATACACTGAAAACTTATATGATGGGCAAGTAAAGTCTGTCCTATATGAAACGGATCCGAACCCTTACTTTGCAGATGAAAAGCAACGAAAGTATCATCAAGCCTATTTCAAGAAGTTCAAAGATTTCCATCAAACTTCTCAAGGCTTATTCGAAAACCCTGAGAAGAGTTTTTTGGAGGCAAGTGTCCCTGGTAAAGATGGCAGTGAGTTAATCATTCAACAACTTACTCCACTGTCTACCAATCAGGTGAGTGTGCCTATTTATATCAATGTATTGAACAAGGCTCTGGCTGAGGCCAAGGAAGAGTTTGATAAACACTATCATAGCGACCAAGCCGACGAACAAATCACTAAGGCAAATAAGGAAGGGGCTGCGATTCACCGAAAAATGAGTATCGTATTTGGAGAAAATGCTTACCTGTTTGGCAGTTTTATAGAGCACCTGACCATTTCGGAAAACGAAATCCTGGAGTTTTACCATGTATTGTTGCGTAGTGAAAAAACGGTGAAGAAAAAAGATTACAATAAATACATTTTATTGCGCTCTTACAGCAAGCGGCTCCATCTGAACAAATCTTACGAAGAAAACCTCACGGTGCTCATGGAAGACTATAAAGAGGATAGTCTGGAAGAGACCGAAAAGTATTTTAAGGAGAAAGAGGGCATAGACCTACACGAACTTTTTTATGGTGATTTACATGACCTGCAAAATAACTCGGTCATCCTGGCTGAAGAAGCCAAAAATCATTGGATCAAAAACAAACTGGATATCAATCAATTTGAGTTTTTTATTGAACAAGGACTCGAAAAAACTCAGTTACAAAAGCTCTTTGACAGCATGGTCACCAGTTTTGATAAGCTCCATATTCGCCGCTTGATTGCCGAAGAAATTCGTGAATTTGTAGATGTTAACAAAAAAATTGACCGTGCTGAGGGGATGATTGCCCACATTACGGCTGGAATTATCAATGAATTTGTCACATCTATGGGGTGGTCATATTATCCTAAAGTAGAAAAGGATAAAATCAGAAAAACAAACCA
>DMXI01000368.1 GCA_003483885.1 Microscillaceae bacterium | reverse complement strand
TATTGAAAACCGGAGAGGTATTGGTACCACGTTCGGGTATGCTCAACGAAAAACGCCTGCCTGCAAAGCATTCCATTCCTGAGCAAATGTGGGTATCGGTGTATGCTTATTTGTTTAAGCACCAGACCAAGGGCTGGTTTATGATTGATTCGGGGTTAGATAGTACTTTTCGCCAAAAAGGCAATATCAAAGGCTGGTTGGCCAAAAAATACATCAAAAAAGCCAAACAAGCTCCTCATCAAAATATAAGTGCATTGTTGGCCAATGAAAGCTCCAAACTTGCTCAGGCAGGAGAAAAACTCGTTATTCAAGGGCTTTTTTTCACTCATTTGCACGGAGACCATACTGCGGGATTACCTGAGTTGTCTCCTGATATTCCCTTGTTTGCTGGCAAAGGAGATGAGTTTCATTATTATCCGTTTTTATACACCAGCAACCATATGGACAAAGTAAAGCAAATTCAGGAATTAGACTTTGCCAAGGGAACAGCTTTGGAAGGTTTTAATAAAGTGTTGGATGTTTTTGGTGATCAATCATTGTTGGCTATAGCTACTCCTGGGCACTCCAAAGGCCACGCCTCTTATTTGCTCCATACTACCCAAGGAATCATATTGCTTACAGGTGATGCTAGTCATACTCGGTATGGATTTGAGCACGGCATAGCGCCTGGCTGGGTTGATGATCGGGAACTGGCTCAAAAAAGCCTACAACAATTGAGAGATTTTGCTAAACGCCATCCTGAAGTAAAAGTAATTTATGGGCACGAGCGCTAAATGAAAGTAATATAGCCTCCCGAAGCAATTCGGGAAGCTTGATATGTTGTTTTAAAGCAATTGATTGACGACTTCCAAAGCGGTTTGTTCATTGTTAAAAACCGCTAAGAAACGCGCTTTATGCGCAAACTCAATGGCCTCTGGCTGACTTACAGTGGCTTGCATTTCTTCTAAGGTAGGTAATGGATTCTCCACCGCATCGATGCTAGTGATTTGCCACTGTTGCCCCTCTATTTCCTTGTTCAAACTCGTGCGAGGAATTAAACAAAACTGAATGTTTGACTCATGAGCAGCCCATCTTTTCCAGCCTTTGCAATGGCTCTCCAAGCGTACTACATTTGGCTTGAGCATCTGGCGAGCATCCCAAATGGGCTTCTGAGCCACGATCAAGGCTACTTCATACAGGCTGTTTTCTAAAAAAGTAGCCGCAAAACTGATAGCCTTTCTAAACTGCTGCATTTGTTCCTCTACATCATCGGTTTCTCGATTAAAGGCTCCAATCAATCCCGAAACAGTACCATCCACCCCACCAGGCAAGTGGTTTTTCATCGTCATCAAGATGTTGTTTTGGTTGGTGTCGGTTTGGTCTACCAAGTCTATGAGCGACTCCTGCACCAATCCAGCCGCATCGGCACTACCTCCACATACTTCCGCTCCAAAAGACTGCCACACCAGCCCTGCGGCACTTTTCATGTACCGGTCTTGGTGATGGTCAAAGTTGTATTTTTCGGGTTCATAAGCCAACCCCACATCTACTACAAAGGTGGTTAAATCGTTGACACCTTCCTCTAGCAATTGAGGATCGCGGGTGCGGGTAATCTCTAAGGGCTTGCCAATCAGTTTTTCCAGGATAGCAATGGCAAATACTTCATCGGCGTGGAAAGTACCGTTATGGGTAATCAGTTTTTGAGGAAACATGATATAATGAAAAATGATCAATGTAAAATGAAAAATTGGTATTTGGTCAATCAGGTTTCAATCAAAGCCTCATCACCAAAGAGGGCACAAGCTAAGAACAAAAGTCCAAAAACCCATTTTAATCTTCGCCTAGGTTTGTGTCTTCACCATAGCCATCAGGCTAAGCAAAACTACTTCTTTCCATCTCGGTTCGGTGCCCTTGTCTAGCAGTATACAACGTCCTCAAACCTCACTTACTCGAGGTATCGATCCGCTTGTGAGTAGTGCAGTCGTATGACTCTTAATAGTTACAATTTACCTGCAGTTTTTGGGTCTTACCGAAGGGAGACCCAAAAAAGCCATTCGATAGCTGGAAGTCGTTGTATCGCAAAATAAGTGTGGTTCCCAAAAGTGGCTCCATCACCTTTGGTCTCCTTTCAGTAAGACCAAAGGCCCGAAATTATGAAAGATTAAGTGGTATACAACGTCCTCAAACCTCACTTACTCGAGGTATCGATCCGCTTATGAGACACAAGCGAAGGCGAAAAATGTAATTTTTTTAGTCATTAGCTGTTGGCTGTTCGCTTTTTATTGCAATTTACACCAAGAGCTAAAGTCCAATATAGACCATCTCAAGCACACAAACAACCTCCCTTCAGAAAATCAAATACTAATGACCAAGAGCTAACGGCCAAATGCTAATCCCCTACAATGGCAAAGCTACTCCAATATTTGGGAGAGAACTTTTTATGTTTTTGGATAAAATCCTTTTTGGCAATCTGCAATGCCTGGGTATAGGTATATTTTTGGTTGAGCATACCTTTATAAAAGCTAATCATCAGATCTTTGGTATATTCATCGTTTACCTCCCAATAAGAAAAAACAATATTTTTGGCTCCTGCATAGAGAAAACTCCTCGAGAGCGACATCATTCCTTCTCCTTTATAAGATTTGCCCAATCCCGACTCACAGCTACTCAATACTACCAAATTCGCCTTTAAATCAAGATTATAAATACTGCCAAGCAACAACCTGTTTTCTTGTTTTTCAGTCGCCATAGAGACTTTGTTGTCTTTGGCAAAATAAATCCGAGTCAGGTTTTCGTTACGTTCATCGTATTCGCTATGGCTGGCAATATGGATAATTTGAGCATCTGGGCCTTTTTTAAGAAAGGTGGCTTTAGTAGCCTTGCCAGCGAGATAGGCTTCTGCCACCCCTTGTTTTTCTCGAAACATCTTAAAAATAGTATTCACTTCAATTTTGCTGGCTGGCAATACCCCTCCTTTATAGCGCGTGTTAAGCACTTTTCCTTTGCCTTCGCTATAAGGGGCAAACGCAAGAAAATCAATGGCTGCTTGCTTGCTTTGAGGGCTTTTTTTATACCAAATCGTAGCCGAATAATGGTAGTTAATTTCAAAGCGCTGGATTAAATAAGGTAAGTCACCAAACTCCACCGAAGGTTGAGAAGGCATTTGATCAATCAAAGCACCAAAAGGAAGTTTGGCCAACTGCCAATCAGGGATGATGGTAAGCTTTTGAATACCTCCTAAATCCCTCTCTATGGGTTTTATCAAGGCTTGGTAAGCTTCTATACTGGCTTTAGAAAAACGCTCTAAGTTTCCACCACCTTGTAAAGCATAGTAATATTTTTGCACCACGAGCGAAAGTGTAGATGAAGGCGGTAGAGGGGCTATTTTGGTGGAATTTTGGGTAATCATCAATACATATGATTGAGCTTCACCAGTGATGTATTGTAAAAGCGCTTGCCCAGGCTTTAGGCGTTGCTGTACTTGGGTGATGGTGGCCAGATTGCGTTGATATTTTAAAGCGTGGTAATTGGGGTACTTATCTTCCAGATGATCAATAAAAGCCCGATAATCCTGACGCAACTCGAATAACTTGTCACGGTACAATTGTTTTTTGCCTGGGCTTCCTTGTAGCGACTTATTCTGATAAAAATTAATATCTGCACGCAGTCTTTTTTCCTGCCTTAATAGTTTTGTTGGAATACCCGAAAACCTCCGAGCATTTACTTCGGCTAGTGAAGACGACAACACGCTGGCTTTGTTTCTTTCGGCAAAGAAAAAGGCTTTTTGCAAATATTTTTGGCCTTCAGAAGCAGGCTCTTGTAAAAGCAAATACGCCACGTGTAGGGCATCAGCGGTTACTTTAGATACCCTGGCATTGAAAAAAATCTTATCCTTGTTTTTCTCCACAGTATTGACATGCTGATTTAATAAGTCAATGACCACCTCGTAACTGGAGAGTGACTTTTTGAGATCTTCAATTTGCTGAGTGCTTTGGTATTTTACAAAGTAAGCCTTAGCCTGATACTCAAGGGTAAGCAATAATTGCTTGATATCTCGACAGTCCTCCAAACTTATTTGCGTGTTAGTATCCTCCCCCCTTTTAATATTTCTTTTAAATGCTTCTGCATAATTTTTAAGCGCCTCTGCATAATTCTTTTGCGCCAAAAAAACGTTCCCTTTAAAATTGTACACTTGGATTACTTTAGGATGTTGTGCCCCAAATTTTTTAGTTCTAAGCACAAGTGAATGCCGAAAGCTTTGCAAGCTTTGATTGTATTTTTTTTGAGCTAAAAATAAATTCCCCAAATTATTGTAATAACCTGCCACGTCGAAATGATCTTTTCCCATCGCATTTTCCTGAATACGAATGGCCTCTTTGAGATAATACAAGGAAGAATCGTATTTTTCGGTCAAAGTATAATTCAAGCCAATGTTATTAAACGGAGCCGATACCTTGGCATGGGCTTTCCCTAGTACTTCTTGCCTAATGGCCAATGTCTTACGGTAATACCCAATGGCTACCTGAGGTTTGGAAAGAATGCCGTACGCCCAGCCAAAAAAATTATACGTATCTGCCATTTGTATTTTCACTTCGCTGGTTTTTTTGGGAATTTTGTTGAGCAAATCAATGGCTTTTTGGTGATACTCCAGCGCCAGGTATTTTTCATTGGAGCTTTGGTATATTTTACCTATCAGGTTATATATCTCAGCGATTTTCAATTGGTTGTTGACTTCATTGGCTCGCAAAAAGCCCAAAGATTTTTGTAAATTTTCTACTGCTTCGCTGTAATAATTTTTGGCCCTCAGTGCTTCTCCTATAAGCAAAAAAGTACGGCTTTTGGCTTCGTCAGATATCTTGACAGGCAATGCCTCTTCAAAAAGTTGCACATTTTCTTTAGCCATCTTCAAAGCCTCATCATAATCTGCATCATTGATGTAGCATTCAATTAATTGGTTTTTACATAACACATAAAGCTCCCATTGTTTTTGCTGTCGGTAGCTTGTAAGTGCCTTTTTGTAATATACGATGGCTTGCGACAAGTCAACGTCTTTTTGTAACTCCAAGGCCTTGTTATGCGCTGGTATGTAGGTATTTTCGGTAGGCGAACAACCCCAGCATAGCACAATAAAGCAGGTAATATAGTGGTAGAATTTAATCTTGCATACAAGCTGTTTTGATAGCATATATTTTCTTTTTTTCGAAAAAACACGTGTTTTACCTTGTAAAAAACGATTGTCAGATACTTTTAGACATACCTTTGAACAAGATAAATTTATTTTTTTAACAACAAAAATTACTATTTGTTATGGACATTTTAGAAGCAGCACCCAAAGGCGCCAAAACCAATGATCAACAATTCTTTAATGATTTCAAGGCATTGCTTGAGAAATACAACAACCTCGACCGTTTTGGTATTTGTTTGTTACACAACCATTTCCCGATTCAAGAGGACGAAATTTTGGTAGAAGAAAACTTTGCAAATCCTCGCAAACTGGTTTTGACTGTAGAGAAAAAAATGAGCCAGGAAGAGAAACTGGCCCAGGGAATCATCGAGACTAGCTGGGGATACTCTGCCAAAGACAATGATTTTGTGGCCTTGACAGATTGTCGCGCTCACGATGATGATGACGATACCAAGCCAGGGGGCAATTAATCTATTTTAAGTAAGGTTATCAGCCTTTATGGGTTGCAACACTATTTCGTAATTATTATTTATTATAAAGGCAGGCCATTCACCTGCCTTTATTTTCATCCGCTATAAAATAAACATGCATAATTATTTGAAAAACACCTCTAATAAAAATGAAGTCACCCTCCTGGTTCCTCAGGGACGCAATACCTACTTTACAATCCCTCACATGAAAAAGTACTTTTTGAGGTACATTCAGCTAAACAGTAAACTAGAAAATATTGAGATTAGGTACAAAACCGAACATGGTTGGGAAGTACTGGGAATGCAAAACCCCAGGCACTTCCAAAAAGAGGACATCATAGATACGCTCAGGATCATCAATCTCGGGAATACCGATGAAATTTTTTATGAGCGATTTACCCTTGAGTATGAGCTTTTTGAAGAAGATCAATACCCGAATGCTCCTACCCGATACATGATTGTACATGCCTATGAGTTCAACCTTGAATTGAATTTGGATAATAAGTGTTTTGACTGGAGCAATCGAAAATACCCCGAATTGACTCAAAAAATTGGAAAATACCACTGGTCATGGGGGCCTAAAACATTTCCAGAACAAACACTCAATATAAGCTCAGAAGCATTACATCCAGAGGAAAAAATAGAACAAAAAGGAGCCATTATTATGGCCGATATTGATGATGATGATTTTATAGAACCCGATAAGAGACAATCGGAACTGGTACGGGTAGAAACGCATTTTGCCATCAATCCAAGTTTTGAAAACACCGATGATGAATACTTTTTGGCCCTATCAACTGATCAGCTTACCGCTTACAACTTTGGCTTGTATGAACAAATGCCTAACAATGAGCTCAAACTGATGTTAGGTGCCCAACGAAAAAATCCCGAAAGCCTGGAAAATGTATACACCTTTAAGTTTAAAAGTGTAGGCTTGGTTGCCAACGAAGTAAGGAAATACTTCCTGAGAGCTAACTACTTACCCAATGCATTTTTCAACGGTATTATTACTTTCAGTTACCAGTTGTACAAAACATTGCCTGATCCTTCGGAGCCTCCTTTGTTAATCTATCAAGATCATGTGGTGCTACGTGTAGCTCCTTGGATTATGCTACCCAATACCCAAATAGCCAAAAAGGTGTTTGTCAAAAAAATAAACGCCTGGCCAGACGACATCATCCGTAGCGAGGAATTTAACCGTCAGCTCAAAAGCATTTTGGGTAAAGAAATGGTAGAAGAAATAGAAAGTGATAAACAAAACAGGGATCGTTGGGTACAGGATGAGTTTGAAATTGGCTACTGTGAATCTCCCGCCAAAACTATTCCGGTGGTGTGTGATAGCCCCCGTAACCGAGGGTTGAATAAGTGGGTAAAGGATCGTTTTCTTAAACCCGATTTTGGCCATTTAGAGATTACGATCAGCAAAAAAACTTCGCTCGATTATTTTGGCAATTTAGAATCAAGTCCTCCCGTAGAAGGATACCCTTTTGGGCGAATTATCATTGGAGGCAGCCCCAAGCAAGGTTTTGAACACACGCCGAGACAGATTGCCCATGAGCTCAAAGAGTTTTTGCATGCCCAACAAATACAAGCGCCTATAGAGCTATATATTGATTGGCTCAGTGTGGGGCATGTAGACGAAATCTTAAGTTTTGTTCCATGGAGCAATCAAAAGGGCTTTAGAATGATCTTTGCTTCTCCTCAAAAAGGTTGTGAGTTATTTAAACAAGCTTTAAAAGAAAAAAAGTACGACAAGTTTCATGATCCCTTAAACCTCACTGGGAAATACAAGAAAGCTGGCCCCGAAATAGAAGCCATCTTGCATAAACATGAGGCTTACAACACCCAAATACAGGCTTATCAAGACTGGAATAGAAACTTGCTTAAGGAGGAATTAAAACTTGAGGAGGAGGATATCATTGATATGCCGGTGCTTTTTAGGGGTACTATTGGTAAACGACGGGCCAAATCTTTGTTTCCAGATTTAACCAACTTATTAGTAGTCAGAAAAAGCCCCAGGCTAACCCATGTCATCGCTCCCAAGCCTTTTGGTCCAGTAACCACCGAGGGGATATACTTGTTTGAGCAACACTTTTGGAAGTTGTTGGGAGAAGAACCCCAACTCAAGATTCACTTTATCAATGATGCCCAGCTTTATTTCAAGCGAGCTGGAGATGTGCACTGTGCGACCAATGTATTTCGGGAACCCTTCGACAAAAAATGGTGGGAATATAAGCCGCCACAAGGGCATAATATTTAATTCAATTTCCGGGTGCTGGTTAGCATCCGGAAATTTCTATTCTCTCATCATAAACTTTACGCTGTATCCATCCCAAGCCAGTCCATAGCCACCTCCATTGAGTCAAATTGCTGTATTGCTGCAATTGTTTTTTCTACCTGGTGAGTGATAATCTCTTCAATATTTTGGTTGGTAGATAAGTTTGATATGTAATCTTTTGGCATCACAATCGCGTACTTCTCTATGGTTTCAAACCTATTTTTGCTATTTATTGTTGCTACCCATTCTTGGGTCTCTGGCGCAATAGGCATGCTAAATAACCGAGCATCATCTAATGCATATCTGGGTTGATTTTTTTTCAGAACCTCGATCCAATTTAATATTTCTTTTCGGTATGCATGGTCCTCCAAATCGTATGTGTCCTTGGTCCAGGTCATCATTGTAAAAGATTTGTTATCATCTACACTGATAATAACAAATTCTGATTGATAAATTTTCTCTAACATAGTGTAGTTTATTTTTATTGATATAGGTTTCTATTTCTTCCCTCAAAATAGGTAATGGTACTGTACTTTAGCACCTAACAAGTTTAAAAATTTGTCAAGTATCAATACTCATAAAATGATTTTGTCTTTAAAAGTATTCTCCTTATGGGAGATCTCTAATTTTTACTCTTTAGTACAGAATCAAAATAAATTTTTACGCCATATCCATCCCCAACCAATTCATTGCTGTATCCATTACGTCAAATTGCTGTATCGCTGCAGTTGTTTTTTCTACCTGATGGATAATAACTTCTTCAATATTTTGGTCTGTAGATAGATTTGATATATAGTCTTTAGGCATTACGATCGCATACTTTTCTATAGTTTCAATCTTATTTTCGTTATTTACTTGTGCTGCCCATTCTTGGGTTTCTGGCGCAATGGGCATGCTAAATAGCCGAGCATCATCTAATACATATCTGGGTTGATATTTTTTCAGAGCCTCGATCCAATTCAACACCTCTTTTCGGTAGATATGATCTTCCAAATCGAATGTCTCCTTAGTCCAGGTCATCATTGTAAAAGATTTGCTATCATCTACACTGATAATGACAAATTCTGATTGATAAACTTTCTCCAACATAGTATGTAATCTATTATTTATTTTTATTGATATATGTTTTTATTTCTTCTCTCAAGATAAGTAATGGTGCTGGCCTCAGACAGGCGTTTAAAATCTGTCAAGTATCAATGCTCATAAAATGTTTTTTTTAAAGAATATTTGGGAACATTTGATTGGGGAGGTAGCTTCACTTTTACTCTTCAGTATAAGCCTTTATGCATTACCAATCCCTAACCAACTCATTGCAGTATCCATTGCGTTAAATTGCCGTACTAACACCATTACATCTTCGGCTCGTTGAGTAGCAGCTTCCGTAATATTTTGGCTTGCCGATAACTTTGATATATAATCCTGTGGCATGAGCATTGCATACTTTTCTAAGGATTCCACCCCCTTCTCACTATACATTTTTGCTACCCACTCTTGGGTTTCTGGTACAATGGGCATGTTAAATAATCGGGCGTCGTCTAATACATATCTGGTCTGGTGTTTTTTCATAATTTCTATGAAATTCAATACCTCCTTTCGATATACATAATCTTCTAAATGAGTGGTACCTTCAGTCCAAACAATGGACGTAAAAAATTTACTATCATCTATCTTGATCATAGCAAATTCTGATTGATAAACTTTCTCCAACATAGTGTAATCTATTATCTATTTGTATTGATATATTGTTCTACTTCCTCTCTTAAAATAGGCAATGGTACCGATCCATTGCGTAAGATCACTTCATGAAACTGCTGAATGTCAAACTTTTGCCCCAAAGCTTTTGTTGCTTTTTGTCGAAGGTATTTAATTGTGATTTCACCTATTTTATAACTCAATGCTTGCCCAGGCCAGGCAATGTAGCGGTCTATTTCGGTGTTTACTTCGTGTAATGAAAGTGCCGTGTTATCCGCCATAAACTTAATTGCTTGTTCCCGAGTCCATCCTTTATAATGCATCCCTACATCTACCACCAAGCGACAAGCCCGCCATATTTCATAGGTATATCGTCCAAATTTTTCGTAAGGAGTCGTATATATGCCCATTTCCTCGCCCAAATATTCGGCATACAGTCCCCAACCTTCACCAAAAGCACTGATATAGTAACTATTGCGAAAATCTGGGTTGCCTTTGATCCGATTTTCGGCTGCCAATGTAATTTGCAAATGATGCCCTGGCACCGATTCGTGTAAAGTAAGCGCAGGCAACGTATACAAAGTGCGACTTTTAAGATCATAAGTATTCACCCAATAAGTACCAGGACGATTGGCAAAACGACTACCAGGCACATAACGCCCGGCAGTATAAGTAGGGGCGATATTGGTCGGTACCGGGGCTACTGTAAAGGGTAAACTGTACAATTTTTTAAACAATTTAGGCAGCTCTCCTTCGGCTTTTTTGCTTAGCCAGGCTGCGTAACTCAATAACTCTTGTCCGCTTTTTGGAAAAAATTGAGCATCGGTACGCATAAACTGGAAAAAGTCAGCCCAAGTCCCCTTAAACTTCAGCTGCTGAATAATTTGCTCCATTTGCCCTCGAATACGCTTTACCTCTTGTTGCCCAATCTTAAATACCGAATCAGGCGAGATGTTTAAGGTGGTGTAATATTTTACCCGATTTTCGTAATAAGCCCGGCCATTGGGCAAATGACTTACGCCAACTTTCTGAGGGCTAGCCTTTAGATATTGTGTTTCCACAAAACCATACAAACGCTGATAAGCTGGGATAATCTCTTGCTGTAAAATCTTTTTTACTTGTCGCTTTAATTGGCTTTGCTCGGCTGATGAAATATTACTGGGTAGCCTTCGGAATGGCACATAAAAAGGATGTGTTTTATAGTTGGTAGCTGACCAAGGTTTCAGTAGCTTTAGCATGTTTTTTACAATCACACGAGGGGCCACTATTTTTTCTTGAATACCTAGCTTCATCAAGGATGTATGGGCTTCTAACCATTTTTTATAAGACGGCAACCATTTCAAATAAGCCTCATAGTCAGTCTTACTCCCAAACGGCAAACCACGCATAAAGAATGTGGCATTGTTGAAAAACCCACCTTCGGCATTGAAAGGAATTAATGCAGTTTTGTATTGTACACTGCTCATGTAGTCTTGCAACTGCATTAACTTGATCGCTTTACTTATTTGATCCTGGCGGTTGAGATCCAGGTTTTTAATCATCTGAAGCTGTTTTACATACTCTTCGTATTTTCTCCGCCGATTTTGCATACGCTCCCAAGTCGGCACTTTTACTTCTTTAGGATGGATTCCCCTCCACAAATCTCCATTTAGAGTGTATGCCCCATCATAGACTTTAATATTATCAAAAACCTTTTTCAAAGCCTGATTTTCTTGCGCAGGTACACTCAGCGCAAGCCAGGGGAGTAAAATCAAGAAGAGTAATTGTTTTTTCATACGCTAATTATTTGTTATAAGTTTAACCTATTCAACCTTTAATTGCATTTCAATCAAATGCGATTGAAACCCAGCCTTTTGGTATGCTTTAATGGCTCCTGGGTTATTGTCATACACTTCCAAGCGGATGTCAGTAATGTCTCGCTCCTTAAACCACTCTACTAATTTTTTTAAAACGAGTTGTCCAACACCTTGACCTCGATAGGCTTCTTTGACATACATAAAACCAATGTAGCCATAATGTTTGGTTACAAAAATATCTCGTTCATGTGCCTTGATAAGTCCATAGCCACTCCCTACAATTTCTCCTTGATGACATACCACCATCACATCCGATTCCTTAGCGGTGATTAGTTCTGCCAAGTCATAATAATACATCAAGCCTGTTTGCCTCAAAGAAGCATCCATAGGTCTCTCCACTGTAATCAATGCCTGCTGGAATTCATTCAAAATGTCTAAATCATCCAACGTGGCAATTCTTGCGTCTAGTTTCATAAATTATATGTTCATTAATTGTCCAAGCCCTAACCGCTGGGCTTTTTGGTAAATATAATGAGCCGCAGTCAAATCTTGTACACCTACCCCTACCGATTTATAAAAAGTAATGTCTTCAGTACTGGTTCGCACCTTCATTTGTTTGACAATTACCTCACCCAACTCACCCAGAATATGTTGCTCGCTCATGAGGCCTTCTTGAATGGGTAGCAAAATATCCCCTGCTTCGCTCAAACAAGCTTCTCGGCTATCTACCACAATTTTGCTTTCGGCTACCAATTTTCCTGGAACCTCTCGCCAGTGTGGTTTGTAAGAACCTATAGCTGTAATGTGGGTACCAGGAGCTATTTGTTGAGTCTCAAAAAGTGGGTTTTCAGCACTGGTAGTAGTGCATATCAGGTGAGCTTGGGCCAGTTTACCCAGATCATCGGTAGCCATCAAAGGCATTGAATAGTGAGATTGATATTCCTGAACAAATGCCTGAGCTTTAGCCAATGTACGGCCGTATATCCATACTTTTTCCAAGGCTCGAATCTCATTCATTGCCTCTAAATGGGTAATGGTATTGGCTCCTGTACCAAACAAAGCCAAAGTTTTAGCTTCCTTATTGGCCAACAAATCGGTGGCCAAAGCCGAACCTGCCGCAGTACGGAGTGCAGTCAGATAAGTAGAGTCCATCAAGGCACAAGGTTGTCCGGTTTGGGTATCTATCAACAACATCAACCCTTGAATTAAAGGAAGCCCTTTAGCAGGGTTATTTCTAAATACATTGGCAATTTTGAGTCCTGCCTGATGATACTCAGATACATAGCTGGGCATAAACAACAGGTCTGCATTGTCTTCTGCCAGAGGCATTTCCATGCGAGCAGGCAATTGAGCTTTTTGTTGGTATAGCAAGGTGAAAGATGCTCGCATAGCTGCTATGGCCTCTTGCATTGGCAAAGCCTGTTTTACATCTTGGCGAGACAGCACTCGGAGTTCAATATTCATAGATTCCTAAGTTATTACCTAAAAATAAATCCTTTTTGCAAAGTATCCTTTGGATCGATCCAAAATTGGTGTTTGCCTGTGAGATAAGCCTCTCCTGAAACCTCAGGAATTACGGCCTTGTAGCCTCCAAAAGTAGTTTCCTGTAGTACTTTCATGGTAAAAACAGAACCCAAAATACTCTCAATGTGCATTGTTTGGTTTTGAGCCAATGCTTTGCGCGCATAATGAATCGCAGCACGTCCGCTTACTCCAGTGCCAGTGGGGCTACGGTCTACTTCACCTTCCGCAAAAATGCATACATTGCGGCTATC